>CALCMV010000346.1 GCA_937967535.1 uncultured Saprospiraceae bacterium | reverse complement strand
GGGGGGCGGTACGATTGTCAAACAATTGGATAGGCTGGATTATAATGTAGAAGTCGTAGAAATAGATGAACGGGTAAAAGATGTTTCGATTGAATATTTTGGAATGGACCCGAATACCATTGTTCACATTGACGATGCGCGACATTTTCTCAAAACCGTCGATAAAAAATACGACATTATCATCTACGATACTTTTCTGAGCGAATCTGTCCCCGAACATCTACTAACCATCGAAGGCTTTGAAGATGCCAAACAAAAACTCAAAAAAGGCGGGATGATTATGACCAATTTTTATGGCTACATCAAGGGAGAAAGAGGTAAAGCAGCGCGGTCTGTTCACAAGACTTTGAGCCAATCCGGTTTCATGGTCGATGTACTCGCCACTCCCGGTGCAGAGGCGAATCGCAATCTAATATTTTTGGCAAGTCTGGAAGAAAAAGACTTTACATACGTCAATTATAGTGAACCTAATTATCCGACAATTACCAATTTGTACGATTATTTTATCGACAATAGATTTTTGGATACTTCGGATGGCCTTATTTTGAGTGATAAAAAACCGCGACTGTCAAAATTGTATTTACCTGCTGCAAGAGAATGGAAGAAAAATTATAATAATTATTATAGAAAACATTTTTTGAAGAAATAATTTTGGGGTTTCCGGCATATAGTCCTTCGAGTTCTTCAGCTTTGTCTTTAAGTGTTCTGGCTATATCAAACTCAACGGCTGCAGTGACTTTAAGTACCAAAACCAAGAGATTAATCAAAGCTTCAATCCGGTGGTCTTTTCTTAGATAAAGGAGTAAAAGTGCCGTCACCTCTTCTTTTAAATTGCGAATACGTCGTTCTATTTTATATTCTTTTCGATAAACTAATACAGCCTGTTGAAGCGACAAGCTATCTTTGGGTTGATTGGTCACATATATTCTCCACCCAAAGCTTTGTTTGCGTTCGACAATAGCTGCTTCATTTTTTTTGACCAGCATAGCTCATTTTAGTGACGCTCCGTGTCGGTCTGTCCTTGTAAACCCTGATTTGTTTTTCCTTATACAGGGGGAACGAAAAGTCGTTTTAGTAATCTATAATGTGTTGATTCTTAGGTTTTCAGAAAAGCTACTCGACGGACATTTTTGAAATGTCAGGCGAGAGGCATTTATATTTTAATTTGAATTAATTATTAATTTTTATAAATTATTTTATTCATACTGTATGTTGAATGTAAAAAATGGTTTTATTAAAATTTGTAGTGAAATCCGGCAGAAAATTCGCGTTAAATTTTGAAAATGCAAGGCAAGTTTTCAGCACACTCAATAAAATTTTTCATTGTCAATTATTGATTCATTAAGGCAACTCGCAACAAATAATTGGTCAAAACTACTTGTTCTTTTTCACTCACTCTGCGTTGCAAAAATGGTCATTTATCCCTCTCGGCTTAGCCGAGAACATTTTCGCGCCTTGATTGAGCAAAAAATAACATCGCATTTTTGACCAATTATTTATTTCGAGTTGCCTAAGACATTATTTCACTTCAAATTTATTCATCTCTACTCATTTACTCATCTTTTGCCAAAAACGCGCAAGAGTTAAGAATGTAGATAGAAGGTTTTGCTTACATTCTGTTCAATGCCAAACTCACTTATAATTCCAAAATTAGCATAAATATCAGCTTCAAACTCATCAAATCTTCGCCAATTCCACGCTTTTTAGTACTCAAAATTTTATTTGGCAATATTTTTTTCAAAAAAAATAACTCTTTTTCTATTTTTCACAAATCATTCATTATCAATTATTTATAAAAATAAAAAAACATCTACGTAGGCATCGTAAAAAAGTCACACTTTAATTTTTGGCACACTTTTCGGCTAAAGGGAACATCGAAAGCCAATTATTTATTTTTCTTTTACACCCGATGGTTTTCAATTTAAAAGGCTAATCAGAAGCCGGACCATGATAGCAGATGTCAGACAAAATAAAAAGGAACTTCGTGCCATCTGACTTAGGAAAATGAAATCGTCCGAACTCTGAGCTTAAAGTTAAATTATGACAAATACAATCATCAAACTGACTCTTGCACTGTGCGCTTGCATATTTTCATTCACGCAAATTAATGCACAAAATGCGACCGCCCCATGGAGTATCGGGTTAAGCGGCGGTAAATCAGCTTACAACGGCGATTTGGGCAATGCTTTTTTCAACTTCGACCAACCATATCAAGGCATTGGCGGTCTTAAAATAGGACGTTATATCAATCCATCTCTCGATCTTTCTCTGGACGGTACTTACGGACGCTACGGCTACTGGGAAAATAGCACCGACCAATTTTTGAGCAATATGTTACAAGCTAATCTGACATTAGATTACAAATTCAATAACGGTTATATTTTGAGCGAAGATGCCCTTATCGCGCCTTACATCTTCGGTGGAGTGGGATTTGTCAACATTGCTCACCAAGAAAATGACGCAGGTACTGCCCGTGCCGCCAATGGTACGGATTTTTATATCCCGCTTGGTTTGGGTGCCAATGTCAATATCACGCCGAATGTCGGTCTGTTTTGGCAAGGTACTTACGGCGGTCTCAATTTTAATGACGAGCGCGACCTTCGCGTAGCCAATGACAATAATGACCAATTTATGCTCAACCAAGTTGGCTTGAAATTCAACTTTGGCAGTGGCGGTATAAAAGATGCTGACGGCGATGGCATCGCTGATAATAAAGATGCTTGCCCCAATACACCTGCCGGACCAACCGGTTATAAAGGTTGCCCCGATTCGGATGGAGACGGACTTATTGACAGAGCAGATGATTGTCCGAATACCTTTGGTCAGAAAAAATTCAGAGGCTGTCCTGATACAGATGGCGACGGCATCATGGACAAGATTGACGCTTGCCCCGAAGTAGCGGGTTTGTCAAAACTCAAAGGCTGTCCTGATACAGATGGTGACGGCATCGCTGACAATATTGATGAATGTCCCAACCAACGTGGTACACGCAGCAATCGCGGTTGTCCGCAAACTACGGTAGTGATGGATACAGACGGCGATGGCATCCCAAATAGCGAAGACCAATGCCCTTCGGTAGCAGGTCCGGCATCAACAAGAGGCTGTCCGGTGATTCCGATAGAAGACCAAACGGTATTTGAGCAGGCACTTCGCGGCATCCAATTTGAGACAGCAAAGGCAGTTATCAAACCTTCTTCTTATTCGATTTTGGATAATGTAGTGACCGTCATGCAAAATAGTCCACAATACATCCTTTCTATCGAAGGACATACGGATTCGCAAGGCAACGAGACATCCAATCTCGACCTTTCGCAAAGACGCGCAGATGCAGTCAGATTGTACTTAGTGAATAATGGTATAGCAGCATCGCGTATGACATCAATAGGTTATGGTGAATCTGCACCAATCGCAGACAATGCCACTCCCGAAGGTCGCGCTCTCAATCGCAGAGTAGAATTTAAAGTTTCTTATTGAAACGAATGAGTAAATGACCAAATGAGTAGATGAATAAATGACATTTACTCATTCAATCATGTATTCATTTTTATTAGACATTAACTAGCATTTAAAAGAAAATGCTACCTAACTCATAGTGTGTGTTTATATAGTTCGAAGCCTCGCATCCTACGGAAGCGAGGCTTTTTTTATTGCTTTGATGATTTTTAGAAATGCCAAATTAACGTGATAGAACGCAGATTTTTTTATTTTTTTTATTTTAATTTAAAATTAATTATATAAATAAAATTTTATACTCTTTTAGGGTAAGAATTTAACTTTTTTGACGAGGAAATTTTGCGCTTAATTTTTCTCTTGGAAATGGGCGTTTATCTGGATAAATAACCGTTTTCAAGGGGAAAAGTAAGTGTAAAAGTTGCCGTCAAAATGT
>CALCMV010000345.1 GCA_937967535.1 uncultured Saprospiraceae bacterium | reverse complement strand
TCAGCCTTATAATGCTGCGGATGTCAGAAATAATGGTATCAACTTAGACAATCTAAATGATGGTTTTGTCTTTGATGGAATGCCCGACCGAGGCGCATACGAATTCAGCAATACGCTCCCCAAGTTTGGTGTAGATTTCGGCTGCAAAATTGCCTTACCGCTTAGTATTGACTTGGAAAACGACCAAATTCTTTTCAATCCTTTTTACAGTTTTTATGGTGATTACTTATTTATAAGAGGTTTGAGACGCGAATATACCATCAAAGTGGCAGATGAAAACGGTAATGAAATTCCAAGTTTTATAGATGGCGCAAATCGGATAGTGATAGCCAATTGCCCCTATATTAATAGCAAATATTACTTAATCATTACCCATAATACGCAGCCGGATGTGAAGGCTGAAATTTGGTTGAATGAGTAAACGTAGCACGGTGCTTCCAGCCCGTGCATGTATTACGCGAGGCACGGGCTGGAAGCACCGTGCTACGTACAAAAATAGCTCGTACCGATTGGTACGAGCTATTTTATTTTTTCATAAAAACCGGGCGCGGCGCAAGCCGGAGGCATTACGCTACGGTATTATGCGATAACTTTCGCTACTAAGTCCGCTGCTTCCTTCAACTGTATCGCCGAGTGAACTTCCAAGCCCGATTCATCAATGATTTTCTTGGCAATATCTGCATTCGTACCTTGCAAGCGCACGATGATAGGCACATTGATATCGCCGATATTTTTGTAGGCATCTACTACGCCGTTTGCCACGCGGTCACAACGCACGATACCACCGAATATATTAATCAAAATCGCTTTCACATTCGGGTCGCGGAGGATGATGCGGAAAGCTTGTTCTACCCGTGCTGCATCTGCCGTACCACCTACGTCGAGGAAGTTGGCGGGTTCGCCACCGGAAAGTTTGATGATGTCCATTGTTGCCATTGCCAAGCCTGCACCGTTGACCATGCAGCCTACATTGCCGTCGAGATTGACGAAATTTAAGCCGTAGCTTTTGGCTTCTACTTCCGTTGGGTCTTCCTCGTCGGTATCGCGCAATTCGGCGAGGTCGGGATGGCGAAATAGTGCATTTTCATCCAAAGATACCTTGCAATCTACCGCGATAATACGGTCATCGCTGGCATGCAAACAAGGATTTATCTCAAATAAACTCGCGTCACTTTGCACAAATGCTTTGTACAATTTAGCGATAAATTTGGTCATATTTTTCATTGCCACGCCACTCAAACCCAAGTTAAACGCCACTTTACGCAACTGAAAACTTTGAATCCCAAGCATCGGGTCAATGTATTCTTTGTGTACCAATTCGGGTGTCTCTTCTGCTACTTTCTCAATATCCATCCCGCCTTGCGTGGAGTAGATAATCACATTTTGCTTGCGCCCTCTATCCATCAAAATAGATACATAGTATTCCTTATTATTTTCAAATGGCGCGACAAAAGCATCCTCTGCAACGAGTATTTTGCGTACCAATTTGCCCGGACCTTCCAAGCCGCCCGGCGTTTGTGGTGTTTTGAGCATCATGCCGAGGATATTGCCTGCATGTTCGCGTACTTCGGCTTCGTTTTTAGCGAGTTTTACGCCGCCGCCCTTACCGCGTCCGCCCGCATGTATCTGCGCTTTGATGACGGTGACATCGGTTTTTGCAGCCTTTGCAGCCGCTACCGCTTCTTCTACCGTTGTGGCGACTACGCCTTCCTGTATTTCTACCCCAAAACTTTTGAGGAGTTCCTTGCCTTGATATTCGTGTAAATTCATCTATTAATGAGTGAATGAGTGATTTTTGAATGAGTGAATGTTGCGGCTGCAAATGTAGGGTTTTTTTAGCGGAATTTGTGGGTGAGTTGGGAAGGATTTTTTGGGTTTACGTTTTATCGTTCATTAGCTTCGTCGCGGTTAAATTTGAATTTGGTCGTATCTATTTCAATTGAATCGAAGTTTTTCTTTTTGGTGTATTCCTCCATAGTAATCGACGACTCATTCCTCGCCTTGACCTCATCGTACAAGCGGATGTCTTCCAATTCTTCTACATCTTCCAGCATTTTTTCATACTCTGCCATCGGTAAAATGACTG
Organism: uncultured Saprospiraceae bacterium; assembly: GCA_937967535.1. Lineage (GTDB taxonomy): Bacteria > Bacteroidota > Bacteroidia > Chitinophagales > Saprospiraceae > JAHDEO01. Next base: position 1,333 of record CALCMV010000345.1, on the reverse strand, counting down.
CGAGTTTTTTGCCTTTTTCATCTTTGATGAATTGTGTTGTTATCATAATTTTGATTTTTCCATAAAAATACGGATAAAAAGACACTTTTGCACCCGTACAGGCGATTTCAATTGACCTGTGTGGGTGGACATGGCGAATGAATTCGCCTGTACAGTACCTACCGCAACTTTGGCAGCCCCTTTAAATAGGAAAATAAGACCGGGGCTATCAGGCACATCGTGGCAGTGAGGTAGAATACCCATGTTTTGATGTAGTAAATACCACCTTTATTATCTTCACAATATTTCAGAGCTTCTTTATTTTCAAAAATAGGAATTAAAGCTGTACTGATAGCCGCTACAATGAATACATGAAGAAAGAAATTAGTAATTCTATTTTCGTGATTAAGAAAAATTGAAAATGTAGTAATTATAAGACTCAAAATAGCTAAAACTGCCATTCGATAAGATGAATATAGCTCTAAACGTATCTCACTATCTTCAAGTGTCGAATGAAAATAATTTGATAATAAATAAACTATCAAAGCAAGAACCAAAGCTGCCAAAATATTTTTTTGTGATAAAAAATAAACCGAAAAAAATAGCAATAAAACAAAAGGAAGATGTTGCAATGCCATTTTAAAGTAACGATATATAATTACCTCATTTAGATAATTTTGAGCATGAAGAATCGCTCGTACTCCATCTTCAAGCGGATAAAAATATTGTGGTATATCAAAAGTTAAATCTTCATATTTAAATTCTTTAAAAGAAAAATCTAAACCATAATTGCTCAATTGAACAGTATCTAACTTTGAAAAAACATACCTTTTATAATAGGCTTGATAAGCATCATTATCTTTAACAAAACGTTCATTATCCGATAGATCCGATAGGTACGATTGGTACGATCCGTAAGATCTGTGCGATTTGTCCGATTGGTATAGGTACGATTTGTCCGATTGGTCAAATAGGTACGATCCGTGCGATAGATACGATAGGTGCAGTCTGTCCGATAGGTCGGATAGGTCGGATAGGTCGGATAGATCAGATCGGTACGATAGGCACGACAGGTGCGATCGATGCCATAGGTACGATATGCCCGATCTGTATTTTTTATCATACCTTTTTTTCAAAATTGTATCTTCTTGTTTATGTAGTCCCCTAAAGATAGTATCATTTTTAAAATATTCAGCTTCATAGCCTCTTTTTATACTGGACTTTGGACATTGGGGAATTAGGAAATTTGGTATTAGGTAAATTGTTTTTTATCAAATAACTATAAAATTTAATTAATTGAATATTTTTTACCTTAATAAAAATTAAATAACTGATAATCAATTACTTATGATTT
>CALCMV010000344.1 GCA_937967535.1 uncultured Saprospiraceae bacterium | reverse complement strand
GTTTGAGCTACACGCAAATTATTCATATTTATACCAATTAAAGGCTCTACATCATTCCACACGATATAATCTTGTTTTACATCTGTATGGTCATGGTCAGGAGAATTATAGTACGACCAATAAGTAAATCCACCCGGACGACTCGAACTGTAATAAGGCGTAACACCGTCATTTTTGCCGCCGCCTGCCACATGAATATAGCCACCTGCCGTACACATAGCGGGTGCTGCCAGCGTAGTACCACTACAATTGCCCTCTGCACCAAAATTGATAAATTTACCGGGTTGGTTATTCGACAAATTATCAAGGTAAGGACGTGCAGCCCCTCCCATATAATAGGTCGTAGAAGTAGCCGTACCGCCACCTAAACCAACAAGGTCAGCCAACCAACCGAACCAGAAAGTCTCCGCAAGGTCAGCGAGTTCTGTTCCTTGAAAAGGCGAGCCGAGCGTAATCGCTCTATCCACCAAATTCCTTTTGTTATGATAAAACATAGCCACTTCGGAAGCCTTACCGCCATTGGAATGTGCGATAATCACCACTTTATTTACATCGTAATGTTGCGTAATATCCACCAACATATTCGCCAACAATCCACCATTCACCCACATACCTTCGCCCTCTGTCATAGAGACAAAAGCAGTACGATAACCGGCATCGTATGCGCTTCGGTACATCGTATTGCCCGAATCAAACCATGTACTTGCACTCGAAGTAAATCCATGTACAAATACTAAGACCGTACCTGTACTATTAGCAGGTGTCCGTCCGTAAAATATGGTGTTTTCTCCGTAGGAATCAAAAAAAGAAGAGGAAGTATTGTTTGGAGTTGGGAGTTGTATTTCTTGCTGTGCTTGGCTAGTAAAAGAAACGCTTAAGAAAAGGGTAATGAGTAATAATTGTAGAATTTTCATGAAAAAGTCAGTATTGAATTGTTCTCAAATATGTGTTTAACAGGTGCAAATATAGTAATATATCTTAACTTTCAAAAATTTCTGAAAGAATTATACCTATTTTTTTAACATACTTAAAAATTAGTTCATAGTTGCCAGTTCATAGTTCATAGTTGCCAGTTCATAGTTCATAGTTCGTGGTTCGTGGTTCGTGGTGATTTTTTGAAACTAACATCTTGTCGATAAATTTGCGATATTGCTTACCCCTACGAAGGAGACTTAAATTTGTCCCGTATAGCTATCGGGAGAGTTTGAACTTAAACTTATTCTTAAACTTAAACTTTACTTAGACCCAACATACAAGACCAATCCCTTCAAATAACTCACTTCGGGATGAAAAATATTGACCGGATGACAGGGAGCTTGCGTCAGTTCGTGCAGGATACGTACCGGACGACCCGCCTCCAATGCTGCCGCCAAAATGGTATTGCGAAACAAAGCACTATCCACCACCTGCGAGCAAGAAAATGTAAATAAAATCCCACCTTTTTTGATGCTTTTCAATCCTGCCACATTGAGGCGTTTGTAGCCTTGAACGGCATTGTGACGAGCGCGTACATTTTTGGCAAAAGCAGGCGGGTCGAGTACCATAACTTCATATTCTGCGGGTGGGTTTTTGAGAAATTTCAGCACATCATCCTTATATGTAATGTGTTTACCTTCAATACCTTCCAATAGATTTGCATTGCGCTTGCTAAGGTCAATCGCACGTTGAGAGGCATCTACCGAGTGTACCAATCGCGCACCTGCACGCAAGGCATACATCGAAAATCCGCCTGAATAACAGAAGGCATTTAATACCGTTTTATTTTCGGTATAATGCGCCAACAGATGCCGATTTTCCCTTTGGTCGAGGAAAAAACCTGTTTTTTGTCCTGTTTCCCAATTGACATAAAATTGATGCCCGTACTCTGAAATGAGTGTTTCGGTCGGCGTATTTTCACCAAATAAGTAGCCATTTTCTACGCCTTGTGCGTACTCGCGTGGGAGTGTTTCGGCACTTTTGTCGTATACTGCGCTTAGTTTTTCGCCGTATATGGCTTGAAGGGCAGCACAAATCTCATGCCTCGCCAAGTGCATCCCGATAGAATGTGCCTGTACAACCACGACACCCGCATAATAATCCAAAATCAATCCGGGCAGCCCGTCTCCTTCGGCGTGTATGAGTCGGTAAGCGTTGGTTTCGGGATTGTCTGTGAGGTGGAGTGCAGTGCGTATTTCGTAAGCCTCGCGTATTTTTTTTGTCCAAAAATCGCTATCGCCCGATGTCTTTTCAAAGGAAAATATACGTACCGCAATACTCCCATCGTGGTAATGTCCGGTAGCAAGATACTCATCGTTGGCAGCATATACTTCGACGGTATCGCCATCCTGCACCTCACCTTCTATCTTATAGATTGCCCCTGAAAATACCCAGCAATGTTTTCGCCTAAGCGGTGCATCTTTTCTACGTTTTAATATAACCTTTAGCATTGAATTGAGTGATTTTTGATTTTTGATTTCGCTGCGCGAAGTTACTAAGAATTTTACGAAGTAAAATTCAAGCTATTATTACATCCTCTACACTAGCAAATTCAATCAAAAATCACTCAATCAAAAATCCTATAATATTTGGAAGGTCATAAAAAATGTACCGTTGGTGAGATTGATACTATTGCCTGCGGTATCGTAAAGTTTGCAATTGAATGTGCCGTCTACTTTGTTTTGAAAATCTCCATCGGATGTGGTAAAAGGTTCTGTTTTGCTGAGGTTGAAACTGCTGCCGGACTGCGTACCGTTGAGCGTAGACCATGTCTTTAGGTCCTCATCTGTCCAGCGAATTTCTATGCCGGGAATTGCTGCATTTGCGGTATCGCCGTCCATGTATGGATAGGTGCCTGTTTGGAAAATGGCGTTAAAATTATTGAGGCTGTCGAGTGTCCATTCGCGTTCGGTGAATACATTTTGTCCGAAAAACATAGTAACACTTTCATTAGTTTTAAAATCCAATCCACCGAGAAATGTAGCCAATAAGGTATCTTGCGATAGTTTTGCCCCCGGACCTTTGGTAAAGCTCACCAACGTTCCGGTAGAATCAAAAGTTTCTGCATTTTGGGCTACAAAGGTGATGTTATAGGAATTGGTCGAGAAAGTCAGATTTTTTTCTGCCCCATCAAAGTCGGCGATAAAAAAATCGTCGCGGCTTTCAGGATTAGTCGTTTCATCGTCTTTACAAGCATTTGATAATAAAATTATTGCAAATAAAAAAAATGATAATTTAAGTAAGTTGTGCATCTTGTTTAGTTTATTGAGTTTATCGAGTTTATTGGGTTCATAAGTGCATGGACACAATAAATTTAATAAACTTTGTGAAATATACCGCCTCACAAAAAACACACCGAGTTTTGGAAATTCTATATTTATTTTTAAAATGAGTGAATGAGTGAATGATAAAAATGTTTAATTTATTAATTAATAATTATCAGTAAAAAACAAAGTGAAATTTAAAAATATTCACTCATTCAAAATTCACTCATTCACTCATTCACTCATTTAAAATTCACTCATTAACCCTCACTCAATCACTAATTTCACAAATTTTTCATCAAAACCTGCAATAATAACTGCTACATACATACCCGGGTCAAGATTGGAAATATCTATTATATTATCAGCGTCCTCTAATCTCAATACTTCTTTTCCATTAATATCGTGAATAATTACCTCGTCCATTGTGCGTCCATCCAGACCGGATACAATAAGGAAATCGCTTGCAGGATTAGGATAAACATCAATAGTATTGACAGCATTTGTCTCAATAACCACCGCAGGCGAATACGTAAATGAACCGTTAAAATCTATTTGTTGCAGGCGATAGGAATTGATACCGCGATAGGTATTATAATCTGTGTAACTGTAGGTATTCGGAGTGCTGGAAGTGCCATTACCCTCTTGCCATCCAATGGTTTTCCACTCAAAACCGTCTCTGCTTCTCTGAATTTGGAAGCCTTGATTGTTGGTTTCGGTAGCAGTTTCCCATTCAAGAATGGCGGTTCTGCCCTCTAAGCGAACATCCAAACGCACCAATTCGGCAGAAAGCGGATTACACACTACTGCTGCGGCTTCGGCGGCTTCGCAGTCAATACCGGCAGCCTGTAAGTCTGCCATAATTTGTGTGGCACTCGAACATGTCATGCCGTCGGTCTGAATAAATTGGTTGAAATTTTCATCTTGTGTAAGCACACACATAATTCCAATGGCACAGTCGGTGACTACATGCTTGAACATTTGAAATTGTCCACAAATATCTACCAAGCTGACCAATCCCTCAATACTTGTCAATTGGATATTGCCGAACATGCGAAAACTTCCTTGAATAGCCATCAAATTTTCCAAACCATCGAGACTTAACAAATTAATGTTGTTTGTAATATCAAAATCACTGCCTATGAACTCAAGATTGTCCAAACCTGCCATGCTGGTGATTCCATTGCTTTCAATGTTAAGGAAACCCGGTATAGAAGTAATTCCTTCTAATCCTGTCAGCGAAGCAAGCATAGGATTGAAACTGATATTGATACTTACTACGTTGGTCAAGGCATTTAGCCCTGTAAGGCTAGTCAGTGCATCATTGCTGGTGATAGTAAGATTTTTACCAATAAAAGTAAGTGCATCTAAGCCCGTCAAGTCTGTCAATAAATCATTATTGAATATCACAAGCCCGGCGGTTACAGAGGTCAGCATATCCAAGCCATCCAAACTAGCCAACATAGGATTGTGTTGAATCCTCAAACTACCGCCAATAGATGTCAACTGCAAGCCCGATATATCCGTGATATCCGAAAGGCTACCTTGGCTTGCCCCTCCAATGGTTAGGTTGCCCGACAAGTTCTGGCATGTCGGATGGTTTGCTACAAAGTTGTCAACTTGTGCTTGCGTAGCCAAAACTACATCTCCCGTAGGACATTGTTGTGCCTGAACCTGATAAACCAATGAGGTTAAAAGAAAAAGAATAGGTAAAAATAATTGGTTTTTCATAAAAAAACAGATTAAGTTTAAGTCCAAGTCCAAGTCCAAGTTTAAATTTATTTGTGATAACGGAAATTAGTTTTTCTACTAAAAATAAGTTTAGCTTGTTCTTGTTCTTGCTCTTAATTTATAAAATACGATTTAAAAATAGAGAATGATTTACTCTCAAAAATTGCCAATACATCAAGTTAGTCTGTTCGCCAATTTTGTCTCGATAATTATCGGGATGAATGAAAAATTTTGAATGATAAGAAATATTTAATTTATTAATTGTTAATTATCAGTAGAAAACAAAGTGAAATTTAAATTCATTTGTTATTCAAAATTCATAATTCAAAATTTGGCGAAGACATTAATCAAGTATGTTTTTTGCTTTATCTTATGTATTTTTTGGAAAATAATTCTTACTCCTATCTTGTTATAAATTCAAGCCTCTTTCAAATGGTTATTTTGTCAATGCCAAATCTAAACATAATTTGGCTATATAAGCGTGTTTTGTGACAAAAAAAATATAGAATTATTACATTATAGTGTTACTTTTTTAAAAAAAAGCATTTCAATGAAGTAAAGCCCATATAAGCTCACTATGAAATCCGCGCTATTATCTTAACTTTGCGTAGTTAATGCTTGAATGATGAAATGCTTAAATGGTAATGAATTGAGTAATTTTTGATTTTGTAAACTTAGACGGGTAGCCATAATTCATTCATTCACGCATCAAAAACATTTAAGCATTATCGCATTTATTCTACCGAACAAGGATTTATTATAATTTAAATAAAATCACTGTTCAGTAGAATAATCGCATTTAAGCATTGCAAATATGAGTAAAAAACAATACAAGAAGAGAAAAGCCGATACGCCCAACACAGAGGCATCGGGCAAGAAAAAGCGAGTAGTCACCACCCCCAAGACCGACCTAGAACCTAAGAAGAAAGTGGTACAAAAAACCGTTTCACGCTTGGGCGGACGCGCTAACGTCAGCAAAGAAGAAGGGGAAGAATTGCTCTACGGACGCGCCAACTATGTACTCATGGCGGCAGGTCTAGGATTGATATTATTTGGCTATTTGATGATGATGGGAGGCGCACAACCTGATGCCGAAACTTGGGACCCCAACATCATCTACAATTTCAGGCGAGTCACACTCGGACCTTTCCTTGTTTTAGTCGGTATTGGTCTTGAAATCTTCGCTATCTTCAAACAAAAATAAGGGTAGACGGTAAATGGTAGATGGCAGACGATGATTCCTCGTCTACCGTCTACCGTCTACCGTCCACCATCTACCGTACAGATGGAATTACTTAAAGCATTGATACTCGGTATTTTGCAGGGCTTGACAGAGTTTTTGCCCGTCAGCAGTAGCGGACATATCGAACTCGGAAAAGTATTGCTCAATTATGACCCCGGCGATAATGAATATGAACTCCTTTTTACGGTCATCCTTCATTTTGCGACGGTATTGAGTACTATCGTCGTTTTTCGGAAAGATATTTTGGAACTCCTGCGCGGTATATTTCGTTTTGCATGGAATGAAGAGACGAAATTTGCCGCCAAAATCCTCTTGTCAATGATTCCCGTAGGCATCGTTGGTCTGCTTTTGGAGGAACACGTAGAGGCACTTTTTGACCGCAAAATTGTTTTGGTCGGATGTATGTTGCTTGTTACAGGGGCATTGCTTTACCTGACCAAGTATGCCGAGGGGCTTCGTAAAGAAGGACATGCCGTTACGTTCAAAGAAGCTATTATTATAGGTCTTGCACAGGCGGTGGCAGTCTTGCCGGGTATCTCGCGTTCGGGTAGTACGATAGCGACGGGTTTATTATTGGGTGTGGATAAATCGAAAATTGCACGGTTTTCCTTCTTGATGGTTTTGCCGCCAATTATTGGAGCTACTTTATTGAAAGTCAAAGATTTGGCAGAAGCACCTCCCGCTAATTTTGATGTGATGCCGCTTTTGGTGGGCTTTGTCGCAGCATTCCTATCGGGTCTGTTGGCTTGTACTTGGATGATAAATTTGGTCAAACGCGGCAAGCTGATTTATTTTGCTGTTTATTGTTTCATCGTTGGTATCATCGCTATTGTTTCCGGTATTTTAATTAGTTAATTTGGTGTAACGTAAAACGATTTACAAAATCATTTTACGTCAACACTACAACTCATCAACTCATCAACTCATCACAATCATTCAATTTCCAAACAGGCGAAACACTACTCGTCAATAAACCACAAAGCTGGACTTCCTTCGATGTGGTCAATAAAATCCGTTATAGGCTGCGACATATCACAGGGGTGAAACGCATCAAGGTCGGTCATGCCGGTACACTTGACCCGATGGCAACGGGTTTGCTCATTATTTGTACAGGAAAATTCACCAAAAAACTCAACGAATTTCAAGGGCTGGACAAAACCTACACCGGCACCCTCCACTTAGGCAAAACCACGCCTTCTTACGATGCTGAAACCGAAGCCGACCACCATTACTCTACCGACCATATTAGCAAGGAACTATTGCAAGAAAACACCGCACAATTCATCGGCGATATTGAGCAAATACCGCCCATGTATTCTGCCATTAAAGTTGATGGACAACGCCTCTACAAAGCCGCACGCAAAGGAAAAACCATAGAATTGAAGCCCCGAAATGTCCGCATTGACAATTTTGAATTAACCCGAATCGAACTACCCGATGTTGATTTTGATGTGACATGCAGTAAAGGGACATATATACGCTCGCTCGCGCATGATTTTGGAAAAGCTGTGGGGAGTGGCGCGTATCTGACAGCACTTTGCAGGACGCGGATTGGTGATTTTCGATTGGAAGATGCTTGGGATTTGGAAGAATTGATTGAGGTTTTGGAGAAGATTCAGGCACGAACATAACTTACCACGGCTACTCAAAATCTGCAGTACTAAAAATCAGACATAGTAAAACCATTAGCATGATGAATTTCCATGAAATATGGAAATCATATATGTTTTTGCTTTTCAGCTTGGAAAATGCTCTTACTCGACGGACATTTTTAAAATGTCAGACGAGGTGCATTTATATTATATTTTTTTAAAATATTTTTTATTTTTATTGTGTAAAATATTGTATTTGAATAAATTGTAAAAATATTTTTACCTGACATTTTGTGAATGTCCGCCGACTTACTATTGCTTACCAAACTTTTATTTAAAATAAGTGTCAGTATTTCAATGCCTTCACCAAATTTTGAATTTTGAATGATAAATTACTTTAAATTTTACTTTGTTTTTCTTTGATAATTAAAAATTAACAAATTAAATATTTTTTATTATTTAAAATTTTTCATTCATCCTGATAATTATCGGGACAAAATTGGCGAACATATTAGTATTTCACATCAAACAAATAATTATCAAATATTATTTCTGTAAAATATGGAGATAAACCATTTCCAAATTCCCCAATTTCCTCTGTCCAAGGTCTAAGACATTCTAAAGCGAATACTCGTCAGACGAATCCCTTTATTCAATGCGAATATTTTATGAGACAAATCACTACATTTCACAAAAACCTTCGTCAGACGAGTACTATCTCGCAAGCAAACTTAAACGGGTAGCCACCATTTACATTTTAGAGCGATTAACTTTTTAAAAAAGTATTGTTTAACATATGAAAAGGAAAAATCCCACCACGAACTACTTACTTTGCAACAATACATCCGCTACTTTCGTCTAAATCACTATTACACTTTCAATTCAATTCAAAAAATTATGAAAAAATTACTGACATTAGTATTGCTTCTATTCGTTGCACTTAATGTAAACATTGCTCAAAAAGCCAGTCTCAATATTGACCTCACACGCAAATTGCAAACCCTCAAAAAAAGCGGACAAATACACGAAACACTTGATGTGATGATTCAAGGTGATTTGGCTGTTATTAAGGATGAGGTGAAAAGCGCAAAAGGCACCTACAAATACGGACGCAAAGGCATCGCTGCGGTGCGTATTCCGGCTTCCGGTATTGCTCAATTGCAGCGGCATCCGGCTATCAAACGCATCGAATTTTTACAAAGAGAAGCCAAACTACTCGGCGATTTTTTGCGCGTCAATAATAATTTGGATTCATTACATGAGGGTTTGGGATGCCTTCCACAAGGGCTTGATGGAGAGGGAGTTATCGTAGCTACAATAGATTCAGGACTTGACTATCGACACCCCGATTTTCAGAATGTCGATGGTAGTACGCGCGTCCTTTATATTTGGGATCAACTCGTCGGCAATGTCACCAATCTACCACAAGGATATGGCTATGAATGGACTGCGGCAGATATTGACAATGGCATCGTACAGCACGACCCTTTCAACCCCGGATTCGGGCATGGCACAGGCACCGCAGCCGCCGCTACGGGCAACGGCTCGGCAGTAACCGACAAGTATGTCGGAGCAGCCCCTAAAGCCGACATCATTCATGTCAATCTACGCAATAGCGGCTACCCCGCTACTTTTGTAGATGGTCTCGAATACATCTTCAATAAAGCTGACGAACTCGGCAAACCTTGTGTCATCAATTCGAGCGTAGGCAGCTATCGCGGCACACACGATACCCGTCCTTTGTACGTACAGCACATAGAAAATCTTTTGGACGAAAAACCCGGGCGCGTACTTGTACAAGCTGCCGGAAATGGCGCAGGTATCCGACAGCACCTTGGCTATCAAGTCACCACAGATACTGTTTTTTCATGGTTCAAAAGAAATAATAATCTTGGGTATGTATTTTTTGAATTATTTGCAGATAAAAGCGACTTTGACAGCGTACAGTTTGCATTAGCATGTAGAGATAAAAATGATTATTCATTTAAAGGCATTACTCAATTCTACAATATGCTTTCGGATTTTCCCGGACTTTCCACAAATACCCGCACTATCACCAAAACACTTCGTCATCCTATCACAAATGAAGTCATGGGCAATATTGAAATTCACGCCCAACTAAATCAAGATGTATATGATTTGGTATTTGTAGTATTTCCAACAGTATCAACAGATTATTGGGAGTTCACCACTACCGGAAGCGGTTATTTTGATGTATGGAGCAATGGTACGCTCATGGGAACATCTAGCGTAGAACCACCAAATAGATTGCCCGATGCTTCGGTTTTTCCTGACATTGCGCGGTACAAAGCAGCAGATACTCTACGTTCCATTGTGACGGGTCCCAATTGTTCGCCAAAAGTCATTTCGGTTGCCAATTATTCCGCTTCCGATTCATGGACGGGCTTCGACGGGCAGACCTATTTCAATGAGACACCGGGAGGCAACAAAGTCCGCGAATCCAGTATCGGACCTACCCGCGAAGGCTTGCTCAAACCCGACATCGCTGCTTCGGGCAACTATACCGCCGGAGCGCAAGTCTTGGAACGACTCCAAGAACTCGCCAATAGCCCTGCCGATGCCCGACGCCTCGCTCCCGAAGGTTGGCATGCGACTCAATGGTCGGGTACATCCATCGCCGCACCTGTAGTGACGGGTACGGTAGCTTGCTATTTGCAACAATTTCCCAATGCGACTCATGCCCAAGTAAAAGCAGACCTAATCAATGCCGCTAAGGTAGACCAAAACGTACTCACCCAATACGGTACAGCACCCAACTACGGCTGGGGACATGGCAAATTGGATGGATATAATTTTGTCAATAATGCCATCGTAGCCGCTAACCAACAGGCTAATCTTGACCTCCGTCTTGATGTACACGTCTACCTTGAAGGTGCGATGGACGATACCGCACTTCCGGCAATTGCCATGCAAACTGACATGAACAACAGAGGTTTATTGCCCGGACAAACGCCCATCAATACACTCGCAGCACCTACCCCTTCCGTGCATCCTTTTACAGCAGCGCATTGGTATTATGATGGCTCTGAATCCGGTTTTGATGACCTTGATTATGAGGCGATTGCAGCAGCAAATGGCGGTAAAAAAGTAGTAGATTGGGTTATTTTCAGTTTGCGTTCTACGCTTGACCCTACTAGCACCGTTTTCCGAAAAGCAGCACTGATTTTGGAAGATGGTAAGGTCGCTTTTATGGATGATTGCGCCCTTATTCCCGCCGGACAAAGCTACTATATCGTCATTGAACATCATTCTCATATGGCAGCCATGTCGCATGTACCTGTTACATTTTCGGGGAATGTATTGAGTTATGATTTTCGTACACAAAACAGCTATCGTACATCTACGAGTGTGGGGCAAAAAGAAGTGTATGCCGGCGTATGGGCATTATATGGTGGCGATGGCGACCAAACATTCGATGCCCCCGGCTACGATACCAATGGCAGAGATAAAGATATTTGGCTCGACAGAAATGGTGATTTCGACCTCTACACTCCCGCCGATTATAATATGAATGGTGATGTAAATGGGGATGATAAAATTATTTGGTCAGAGAATAATGGCTCAAATTCTGTGACAGGAAGAGTAGAAAATTAGTAATGCCAGCAACCGAACAGTATAAATTTCGGAAAACTGTAATGACTGCTTTAGTTATCAAGTAAAATAAAAATAAATTTATAAATTATTGTTTTTAAATTTATTATAAATAAAAATAATAATATACTTGACAGCTAAACAGGCTGACCGGGAACTCGTACAGGCGATTTCAATCGCCATGTTTAGTATAATTTCATTTATAATTTACTGTAAATAAATGTTATACGAATTTTATTTATTTTTCACATGGCGAATGAATTCGCCTGTACGGTACTCGCGGTCAGCCTGTAAAGCAGTCATTACAGTTATTTATGAAACCCTTTCTGCGTTTTATTTATTGAAAATATCAACAATGTATTTTGCACTCATCAATTTTAATGAAAAATAAGCACACTTTTACGATTTTAAAGTCAACTTAAATACAAAAATAAGGGTTTATTGATTAATCATTAACCGTTAATCATTAATCGTTAAAAATCATGCGAATTTCTATACAATATCCATCAAAAACAACCTTAGACCATTTTCATCAACAAGAAAAACAACTCCCATACACCTACCCCGAAATCGGTGCATCTGCCACCGAAACGCTTTCCAATTACGACAACGATTACAATCATACCATCATCGGACAAGGCGAGGAAGCATGGCAAAAAGCCAAGCAAGCCCTCCGCGATTGGGCGCATTTTCCGCCGGGTTGGACGAAAATTTATCCCATCGCACCACTCGAAAAAGGCGAAGTTGTGGTCGTAATGATTCGTTTGTGGGGCATTTGGTGGAAAAACAGTTCGCGCATCGTATATACTTGGGATGAACCCAATAAATTTGGCTTTGCCTATGGCACTTTGCCCGGACACTTCGAAGCGGGTGAAGAAGTATTTTGGGTAGAAAAAAATGATAGGGGAGAGGTCAGTTATCACATTCGCGCCTTCTCCAAACCACGTTTTTGGATGGCAAAATTAGGCTATCCCATTGCACGTCTTTATCAACGAAAATTTGTACTTGAATCCATGAAAATAATGGTTAATGGTTAATTGCCTAATTTCGCGCAGCTAATTAATCGCAAACTCCGTAATGACTGCTTTACAGGCTGACCGCGAATGCCTGTACCGACGACTTTAGCCGTCGCTGTTTTTTATTTTTTATTTATAAAAAACTAAAAAACAGTAAATTACATATTATTTTGAGACGGCTAAAGTCGTCTGTACGAGTTCGCAGTCAGCCTGTAAAGCAGTCATTACAGTGTGTTCTATCACGCCCCTAAATTAATCATTAACCGTTAACCATTAATCATTAAAAACTATGGCAAAAATATCCATCAATTTATCCTCCGGAAATGTAGAAAAAGCCCCTGAAAGCGATGTCATTGTCGGCATTGATTTGGGAACAACGAACAGCCTTGTCGCGTATATGCGTGAGGGCGAAGCGGTTGCTGTGGCAGACGATTCTGGTAAAAATACGCTCGTACCTTCTGTAGTACATTTTTCTGATAATGAGCAAGTTGTAGTTGGTGACGAAGCGAAAAAATACCTCCTGACCGAACCGCAAAATACCATTTATTCCGTCAAACGATTGATGGGGAAATCGTATAAAGACGTAGCGGCGGCGGAGCAATATTTGGGTTACGAAGTCATTGATGAAGATACGGACAGCTTGGTGAAAATCCGTGTGCGTGACCGCTTTTATAGCCCCGTCGAATTATCTGCCAAAATTCTCGCCGAACTCAAAAAACGTATTGAAGCCACACTCGGTCAGGCTGTCTCAAAAGCGGTCATCACCGTACCCGCCTATTTCAACGATGCCCAACGTCAAGCCACCCGTGATGCCGGAAAATTAGCAGGTTTGGATGTATTGCGAATCGTGAACGAACCCACAGCCGCAAGCCTCGCTTATGGCATTGGTTTGAGTCAGGATGAATCCAAAACGATTGCGGTGTACGACTTGGGAGGCGGTACGTTTGATATTTCGATTTTGCAGATACAAGGCGGTATTTTTGAAGTGCTTTCGACCAATGGTGATACTTATCTTGGTGGCGATGATTTCGATAGAGTGATTATTGATTTTTGGTTAAAAGAAAACAATATTAATCCACAAATTCTAAGAGAAAATAAAACGCTCAGTCAGGAATTTCGCATTGCAGCAGAGCAAGCTAAAAAGACACTTTCTACTGAAAATCAATATATTGGAAGGGTAGGGGAGTGGTCATGCGAAATTACGAAAGCGCAATTTGAATCCCTCATTTCTCCATTAATTAATAAAACACTAAATAGCTGCAAACAGGCATTGACCGATGCGAAATTGACCGTAGAAAATATTGATTCGGTTATTATGGTCGGGGGCAGTACGCGAGTACCTTTGGTGAAAAAAACGGTTTCCGAATTTTTCAATCAAACGGTGAATGATGCCCTCAATCCAGATGAAGTAGTGGCATTGGGTGCAGCGATTCAGGCAGATATTTTGGCGGGAAATAATAAGGATTTATTGCTGATTGATATTACGCCTTTGTCACTCGGAATTGAGACGATGGGCGGTTTGATGGATACGATTATTCCGCGCAATACGAAAGTTCCTGCCAAAGCCGGACGGCAATATACGACCTCTGTGGACGGACAAAAAAATCTGCAAGTAGCCGTCTATCAAGGCGAGCGCGACCTCGTCAATGACAATCGAAAACTCGGAGAATTTATCTTGCGTGGTATTCCACCGATGCCCGCCGGTATTCCGAAAATTGATATACAGTTCATCTTGGATGCCGACGGAATTTTGACAGTACGTGCGCGGGAATTGCGAAGCGAAGTAGAGCAGAGTATTCAAGTGAAATCTGCCTACGGTATCAGCGAGGAAGAAATGGCGCGGATGCTCTTGGATTCCATTCAAAACGCAGAATCGGATATGAAAATTCGCGCCCTGCTCGAAGCCCGAAATGAAGCAAATAACATCATTCTTTCTGCCGATAAATTCCTGACACAAAACGTCGCCATTCTCAGCGAAGAAGAAGTTTCAGAAACAAAAAAATTAACAGATACACTGCGACAAAGTGTTGAAGGTCAGGATAAAGACGCGATAAATGTAGCTATGGATAATCTAAATAAATACACCACACCTCTCGCTCATCGAGCAATGGATGTGAATATTGGAGAGGCGATTAAGGGGAAGAAATTATAAGTTCAAGCACAAGTACAAACCATTAATTTGTCTTTTTTAAAATAAAAAAATATGAACAAAGAGCAATCTAAACACATGCTACAAGATAGACTTTGGAAAGCTATCATAGAGGATTTTATTGAATTTATTGTTCAATTTTTTTTCGGACAATGGGTAGATGAAATTGATTTTTCAAAGGGCGTGAAATTTCTGGATAAAGAATTTGCAGAAATCACTGCCGACCTTGGCAAAGGACAACGATATGCCGACAAACTCGTTCAATTATACACCAAAAGTGGCAAACCGAAATGGTTTTTGATTCACTTGGAAGTGCAAGGCTACAAAGACCCTGATTTTGCTAAACGGATGTTTATTTATTTTTATCGCATTTTGGATAAATACGGAATGCCTGTCACTGCACTTGCTATTTATACGGACGATAATAAGAATTTTCATCCCAAGTCATACACTATTAGTCATTTCGGTACGGAAAATGTGTACAAATTTAACACCTACAAGTTGCTGGATAAGCAACCGGAAGATTTTCAAGATGATGACAACCCCATTGCGATAGTTATGGAGACGGCATGGTATGGCATTCGTAGAAATCGGAAGAAAATAACAGACGAAGGCTTGATAAGCCTGAAATTTGATTTAATTCGTCGATTATATCAAAAAGGATATGACAAAAATATCGTCGAAAAACTCTTAAATTTCATAAAGAGATATGTGGATTTTGAAAAAACAGAAACAAGCCCTATATTTGAAAGTAAATTAAACGATTTTTTGGGTAAAACTAAAACTATGGGCGTAATAGAAACAATCAAACAATGGGATCGTGAGCAACTTGCCTTGCAACTCGCTGAACGCGAAGAAGAAGTTACGGAAAAAGTTACAAGGAAAGTCACAGAAGAGGTCACCAAAGAAGTCACAGAAGAAGTCACCAAAGAGGTCACAGAAGAAGTGACCAAAGAAGTCACCAAAGAAATCACCAAAAAACATGTACTTGCTATGCGCGAGAAGGACTTTTCGGATGCACAAATCTCTGACTTACTCAATATTCCTATTGAAGAAATTGAAGCACTTTTTGAAGAAGACTAATTATCTCAAAGCCTCCGACAAAGTCATTGCTTTATCCAACACAATTCGTCCTCTATCATTGCGTTTCAGCGTAGCACATTCATTAAGAGGGTCGTGACTGAAAAATAAAATGTAGTTATTTTCGAGGGCTTCTTGGTGCATAATTTCCTTTTCTTTTAGGGTTTCCAAAGGTCGCATATCGTAAGATTTGATATATGGCAAACGAATATGTCCGGCAGAAGGAAACAAGTCAGCACAGAACACCACCGTCTTATCACCCACTTTAATTTGCGGCAACATCATCGCCTCCGTATGTCCATATGCGAATCGCACATTGAAGTCGGGCAAAAATTCTACACCTTCTTCTATATCAATCATTTTCAAGCGATTAGCTTTTTTTAGCGGCACAAAATTCTCCTGCAAAAAAGACGCACGTTCACGCGCATTGGGTGTGTAAGCCCAATCGTAATGCGCCTGATTTGTCCAGTAATTCGCATCAGGA
>CALCMV010000343.1 GCA_937967535.1 uncultured Saprospiraceae bacterium | reverse complement strand
AGTCAGTAGTCGATAGTCGATAGTCGATAGTCCATAGTAGCTAATGCAATAATGCTGAAATGCGTTAATGTGACAATATATTTCACTAACGTGTTGTCGTATTACTATGGACTATTGACTATCGACTATTGACTAATGACTACCAACAAAAAAACTATAATGTACAAAATACAAATAATCACAATCGCCTTACTTTTTGCGTTCACGGGCGTATTTGCACAGACACCCAAGCAACTGCCCGAAGACCGGACAGAGTTTATGACCGCTTTGGAGGAAATGATGAACGCTGCCAAACGTGATGACAATAAAGAAACTTTTGAAATTTTCAGCGAACACGTCACAACGGGTAAATACTCGGAATCGCAGTTTGCTGATATTCAAGAAGTTACTAATAAAATGCTCGCTGTAAGAATGAGCGTCAATCCATATTTTGAGAGCTACCTCAGCTCACTCAATATGATGACCATTCATGAGCAAAACAACAAATTTGCGAGCTACTTCAATGCACTCAATAAGGTCATTGGCAAGGTAAAAAGCAGTAATAAATCGACCTACAAAAATTTTACGGTCTTCGCTACCAATCTTTTCCAATATAATGCTTTGCGCTACTCCAAAGGTAGTTCGATGTGGGCATCTTCCAACGACAATTATACTATCGAATACAAAGACGATAAGCCCATAGTTAGATTCACAAAATTGGATTTGATAGGTATTCGCAAAAATGACACAATACACATTAAAGAAACTTCGGGTGTATACTCTCCTTTCGATGATCTGTGGCGTGGAACAAAGGGTGAAGTGACTTGGGGACGCACCAAATTCGGAGACGATGTTCGCTGCACATTTGGCAAATATAAAATTGAAACCAAAAAATCCGGCTACCAAGTAGATACTGCGACTTTATATTACGCAGATTATTTTGGCAAACCCATTGATGGCTCGTTTGAAGACCGTATAATTACGGGCGCATCCAAAAAAGGTCATTCCTATCCGCGTTTTTCTTCTTTTACTAAAGTCATGGAAATCAATGATATAGGGGAAGGTATCAAGTACAGAGGCGGTTTCCGCTTGTCAGGCGACGACATCAACGGCTATGGCGACAGCGAAAACAAAGCCACCATGCAATTCTCCACAAAATCAGGTAAATTGGCTATCAATGCCCGGTCCGAGTCTTTCTTGATTCGCAAGGGAGAACGTATCGTTTCTGATGGGGCAGCAGTGAGTATTTATCATGGGCAAGATTCGATTTTTCACCCGCGTATCGGTTTCAAATTTGATGTAAATACGCGCGAACTCACGCTTACACGCGGCGAAACGGGCATCGAAAAAGCCCCTTTTTACAATTCTTATCACAAATTTGAGATAGATGCCGCAAAAATTGATTGGCAAATTGATTCGGATTCTATCGAAATTGGTAAGGAACAGAAAGTGGGCGCGAAGCGCAATGTCATCTTGGAATCTGTGGCTTATTATAATGCAGACCGTTATCGGCGATTTCAGAATATTGCAAGTTTTCATCCATTAACCAAAATAGCATCCTACGCTGCGAGTTATGATTCTCCCTATATTGAGGCAGAAGATTTGGCAGCATACATCAGCCCGAATTACGAACTCAAAACCATTCTTGGTTTACTGACAGATTTGATGGAACAGGGCTTCATCGTGTACTATCCTGAAACACAAATGGTTGAGGTGAAAGAGAAAGTTTTCCATTGGGTAGACGCACATGCCAAGAAAAGGGATTATGACAATATTCGTATTCTTTCCAATAATGAACGTGCGACCAACGGGCAGTTAAATATTGAGGATAATTCGCTTACATTACATGGAGTGAAAAACGTCATTTTGAGCGATTCGCAACTCGTTGTCATCAAGCCCGCTAATGCCGAATTGACCGTTGAGCAAGATAGAAACATGCGTTTTAATGGGCAAGTATTTGCCGGATATGGCGTGTTTAAAGGACGTAATTTTCAATTTGATTATGATAATTATGACATCGAAATGGATACTATCAATTCATTTAGTATTCGCTATGAAGTAGAGAAAGATGTGGACGGTGTACCACTTTTGAATGAAGTCAAAACCCGTGTCGAGGATATGACCGGACACCTCCAAATTGATGCCCCCGACAATAAATCAGGGCGCGAAGACGACCCTGCTTACGCTTCATTCGTCTCGCGCAGCAAAGCCCGCGCCTACTACGACAACCGCCGTATACAAGACGGTGCATACAAACGCGATAGCTTTTATTTCGAACTCGAACCCTTCACTTTTGATAGCCTAAATAGCTTCGACCCCTCTGGCATTGTTTTTCCCGGAGAGATGCACACCGCCGGTATTTTTCCGACATTCAACGAAAAATTACGCATACAAACTGAAGATAACTCGCTCGGTTTTACACACAAAACACCATCCGGCGGCTTACCCACTTATACCAAAGACGGCAAAAATCGCGGTAATTACGCCAACGACATTACGCTCAATAGTTCGGGGCTTTGGGGAAGTGGTGAGATTACATTTCTCAATTCAAAATTTGAATCTGATGAAATTAATTTTTTGCCGGAGGCAATGCAAGCCCAAGCCAACACTTTCAATATCGAAGAACGCCGTACAGGTACGCAATATCCGAAAGTGGATGCCACAGATGTTTTTGTAAAATGGGCACCCTACCAAGATAGCATGTATATCAAATCCGAAGATAAGCCGTTTAATTTCTTTAATAATGAAAAACAATTAGAGGGTGATTTGGTCTTTACAATGGGTGGTCTGTACGGTTCGGGCAGATTGGACTGGCAAGATGCGACGATGAGCTCAAAAAAATTATTATTCGGATTTAATGGCGTAAAAGCCGACACCGCCAACCTCACGATTAAAGCCCTCGACGAAGGCATCGAACAAGGCAAACTCGCCTTCAATACAAAAAATGTAAATGCCGACCTCAATTTTGAAACCCAACGAGGTACATTTGTGAGTAATTCGGGCGATATTACAACAGAAATGCCTTATAATCAGTACAAAACATCCATGAATCGTTTTACATGGAATATGCGAAACGACCAAGTTATTTTCTCTTCCAAAACGGGCAAAAAAGGCGAATTTCTCTCAAGCAATCCTTCGCAAGATTCACTGATATTTTTGGCGGATAGCGCAGTGTACGACCTTCAGGATAATATGCTCGACATCGAGGGGGTCGAATTTATCAATGTAGCCGATGCCATTATTTACCCGGACGATAAATATGTGGCAATTCGTGAAAATGCGGATATGGAGCCACTGGAAAATTCAACCATTCTCGCAAATACCAAAAATCGTTATCACAACATTAAAGATGCGACCATTAAAATTAAAGGAAAAAATGAATATCAGGCAAAGGGTTACTACACCTACGAAGCAGGTGGCAGAGAGCAGGAAGTTTTGTTTGACGATATTGTAGCAAAAAAGAAAAAGAAAAAGAAGGAATACGTAACAGTCGGTAGCGGTACGGTAGACGAAGATGATGGTTTTTTGATAGATGATAAGATACAATTTATGGGCGATGTCAAACTTCGCGCTGATGCTAAAAACTTGAAATTCACAGGTTTTGCGAAGATTGATTCGGAAGCACTTCAGCGCACGGGTTGGTTTTCGGTCAATGCCAGAGTCGATAAAGAAAATGTAGCCATCGCTTACAAAGACCCCGTAACCGTAGATGGCGCAAAACTACATGTCGGGTTGATGATGAATGTGGATTCGGCGCATGTGTACCCCGCCAATATGAGTGCAAGCAAAATCGGGCGCGATGTACAGATTTTTGATGCAACAGGAGTACTCCGACACGACAAAAAACGCAAACAATTCATCTTTGGCGACTCCTCGCAAGTCATTCTTGACGGCAAGCGCGGCAACAAACTGACCGTCAACGAAGTCTCCGGTAAAGTCACCGCCGAAGGCAGTTTTGATTTCGACAAAGCCTATAAAGACAACATCCACATCAAGACCGCAGGTTTAGCGGTTTGGGAGGATGGCATTGCCAAATTCGACTTGATTGCCGGTGTCAATATCCCGCTTCCGGAACGTTTGCTGGAGATTTTGGCGGACGATTTGTATGGCTACGGCGATGAATTGCCCGATATTGATGTCAATGATAAATACATTGACCATGCACTTGCAGAGTTTGTCAGCGACGATAAAAAAGTAGATAGAATTTTGGCAGATTATCGCACAGGTGGCTACCTTACTTTGCCAAAAGAAGATGATTATCCCTTCTTTTTCACCAAGTTACCCTTGCGATGGAATGAAAATACCTATTCATTTACCAGCAAATTTATCGGTATCAGCAGTATAGGTGGTAAACCCGTAGAGAAGATTGTGAAGTGTTATTTTGAGGTAAAAATGCTCAATAGCATCCCGTCATTCACGATGTATATTGATTCGCCGAGCGATGATTGGTACTACATCAGCTACAAAAGCGGACGCATCGCCACACTCTCCTCGAATGAAGAATATTCGGGCGCAGTACTCGACATGAAAAAGCGAGACCGCGTGAAAGCTCCCAATGGCGAATATCTTGATATTGTACTGGATAAATTGGAGAATGTGCGCTACTTTAGTGGGAAAATGAAGAACAACTAGAGGATTTTTGATTCGGTGATTTTTGATTTTTGATTGAACTGAATGATTTTTGATTTTTGATTGAATTTTGCTTTGCAAAATTTTAAATATATAATTCAAGTTGTCCACAACTTGAATTATATAGACTCATAAGTGAATCAATCAAAAATCACCGAATCGAAAATCAAAAATCACTCAATCAAAAATCAAAAATCATTTTTTTTCATGAAATCACAAAAACAAAAATCGGTACAAACGCTCCGCGATATTCTCTGGAAATATATCATAGAGGCGTTTTTTGAATCCTTTTTACAATACTTTTATCCTGAATTTGTACATCAAATTGATTTTGAACGGGGCTTTGAATTTCTGGATAAAGAATTGAGGGAAATTCAGCTGGAATCCAAAGACAACCGACGATATGTCGATGTACTCGTCAAGGTATTTTTGCTGGATGGCAGCGAGGAATGGGTCTTATTTCACATAGAAGTGCAGGGGCATGATGACTCGAGTTTTGAGGAGCGCATGTTCATCTATTTTTATCGTATTTTTGATAAATACCGAAAACGGGTAGCAGCATTGGCGATTCTGACG
>CALCMV010000342.1 GCA_937967535.1 uncultured Saprospiraceae bacterium | reverse complement strand
ATGAACTGCACACTCACTATTAATAATACGACTTATCAAACGAACCTCAATCAGCCAATAGATATTTCTATTCCTTTGAGAGAGGGTTTGGAGAATCCAAATTGCTTTTATGCACCACCTGTCGAATTTTCGCCTGTCCTTTCAGGAGATTTTGTGGGAGATACCCGCCGGGGCGGTTTGGTAAATTTCAAAAATGTCAGAATTAATCCGCATGGTAATGGTACGCATACCGAATGTGTGGGGCATATCGCAAAAGAAATTTATACCATCAACCAATCTTTGAGCGAGTTTTTCTTTTTGGCAAAATTAATCACCTTATACCTGCAAAAGCAAGCGAATGGGGATAGAATTATTGTTAAAAAACAGTTAAATAAACTAGTAAAAAAAGGAGAAGTCCAAGCAATCATTTTACGTACTCAACCAAATGATGATACCAAGCAGACCCGCCAATATTCGGGTACAAATCCGCCGTATTTGCATCACGAAGCGGCTACATATCTCGTAGAATGTGGTATCAAACATTTATTGCTTGACTTGCCCTCTGTAGATAGGGAAGAAGATGGAGGTAAATTATTGGCACACAAGGCATTTTGGCAATATCCTGATGCGCCGCGCACCGATTGTACAATTACTGAAATGGTCTACGTACCCGATGCTGTGAAAGATGGTTTGTACTTGCTCAATTTGCAAATTGCAAGTTTTGAATTGGATGCGAGTCCGAGCAAGCCTGTATTGTATAAGGTGACCTAAATAAAGTTTAAGTTTAAGTTTAAGTTTAAGTTTAAGTTCAAATTCTCCCGATAGCTATACGGGACAAATTTAAGCCTCCTTCGGAGGGATAAACCAATATCGCAAATTTATCGACAACATGTTGGTTTCAAAAAATTACTAAGTGCCTACTTTCACAAATGTACGTGATGTAGAGAAAATTCAGGAATTTTCTCTACATCACGTAGGCGCAAGCCGGAGGCATTACGCTACGATTAAAACTTAAATCCGCCCGTTATGACGATTCTCGTATTGCTAATACCGTTATTGACTTCCTGCACATTCGGCGAACTGTTGGTGCGATAAGGTACATACAATTCATTCGACATATTCTGCACCAATGCCAAGTCAAGATATACCGATTCAGGACGAACACCAAGCCCAAAACTAATATTTTGCTGTGCGCTGTTTAGCGTCTCTATATTGCTATCAAAGGGATTGCCGTAGAAAGCATAACCCGCACGGATGCGGAAGACTTTGTAGCGATACTCAGCACCCAATCTGGCATTGATTGCGGATTTATAATTCGCTGATATATCGTCATTTACGATTTCGGCAAAACCCTCATAAAATGGAAATCGGTCAACATCAAAAGTATAGCTGCTGCTGCCGTAATTTACCCATTCTACGTCGGCAGATACAAAGCCGAAATTCGGTACAATCGCGCCGCCACTTGCTATAAATCGCCAGGGAGTCGCAAGCGTATAATCTACGGGGTCGGATGAGGCAAAGGCTTCATTGAGCGTTGGTCCTTCATTCACATCGTATGTGACATTATAATCTATTTCTGTTTCAAACTGCGTATCCGTTAGCCCAAATGCTGTGGGCGTATGCGCCGCCAAACCTACACGAAACATACGATTGATTTTGTAAATTGCCCCTAATTTAACATTCAAACCAATGCCCGTAGTCGCGAATCTTTCGGAATAAGCCAGGCGATTAAAAAAATCGAATTGGTCATTTTCATCCTCTTCGCTATATCGGGTTTCTTGCCTATAATTCAAAAAGGGCAGTCCGATTGTTGCGCCAACATACAAATCGTGGCGATAATTTGCGCCCATCGAAAAACCTAATTCATAGATAGACCCTTGTGAATCAAAGATTTCTGCCTTCAAAACAGCATCATTGGGTGACAAATCAGACTCATAAAGATCAAGGTAATTTTCGTTGGGATTAAAGATGAGGTCGGCATCGAAGGCAAGCCCTTCAAAGAAAGCACCGAGTTGTTCGGGAAATAATCCATCGGCTTGTTCCAGAAAACTCTCTACGATAGAGCCATTGGTCGTATTTTCATACCTAAATTGTCGGTCAAAATTGGCTATTTGATTATAAGTAATGGCAAAAGTAGTGGCTTTCCAGTCATTTTCATATCGGTCGGTGAGCGTAACAAATGCTGCTCCTACGCCCCCAACCCGCCATCTGTTATTATCTGTACTCGTCGTATTATTGGAAAAATCGGAAGAGATATTTCCTTGATTGAGAATAGGTGTAAACGCGATTTCGGAAGCTCTGAATACGCCCAAACCTCCCGGATTAATATTTGCACTTGACAGGTCGCCACCCAATGCGCCGAAGGCACCACCTACCGCCAATGAGCGAGCTGTAGAGCCGCTTGTCCATTGCGAATATCGGAGTGCATCAATATCGGTCTGTGCAAAACATGAAAACGAGAGCAGTAGAATGAGGTTAAAGAACGAAAAAAAGTATTTTAGCATATTGGTGATTGTTGGATTGCTGAATTTGTTTTAGGCAATTCCAATGAAATTGTTTGATTTATTCTTGGCAATTGCCTTATTGCTTAGAGCATGTTTGGAGTAGTATAAACCGGTATAACAATAATAATATTTAGCAATATAATAATAAAATAATAAGTACATGGATAGAATTGGGTTTAAAATTAGAACGAGCTTATTTTTTTCCTGTTTTTTCTTACAAAACCCGTTCATAGCTTATACCATGTAAGGATTTTTTCGGATTGCCTTAGTGTTTACAACAATTAAATTTTAAACACAAAAAGGCGGAATTAATTCACATTAATTCCGCCTTTCAAATATTATTAATGCCTCTCGGCGATTATTTCTTAGTTGCCTCTTCCGCTACGGCTGCTTGAGCGTGTACCGCTACTTTTGAAACTGCCGCCGCTTGAACGGAAACTTGAGTTGCTGCGTGTACTTGTGCTTGGCTTGTAGCTTGAATTGCTACGGCTGCTTGAGCGTGTACTACTATTGCTTCTTTTGCTTCCATTAATTATCGAACCGAATGATGTACGCTTGTTGGAACGAGTTGCAGAAGGTGTGCTGCTACGCTTTGTGCGCGTGCTGCTTGTTGCAGAAGGCGTAGTGTTGCGTGTTGCGCGACGCTTTGTAGCAGTCGTTGTACCCGTTGTTGTCGTATTACGTGTTGGTGCAATTTTTCCACTGCTTCCTGAACGTCCGCTACCGCTGCGTGTATCGGCAGTTGGGTTGCTATAGTTGGAAGTACGAACACCGCGTGGTGCTGTATTGGTATTACCCGGCGTAGAAGCTACGTAGTTACCATATGAAGCCGGTGGACAGTAAGCGTAATTACTATTATTATTACCAAAGCTATTGAAACCGTAAGCATACGGATTGCTATATCTGTTGAAATATGGATTGTACGCCGAACCATAGAAGCTGGAATATGGAGAGTTCCAAACTGTCCATGAAGGTCGGGTATTATAGTAATTAGAATATGGCGAACCGCCTACTAAGTAGATATTTCTGCCTGCAAATGCAGGGTTGTAATAAAAAGCATCTGTGTAGCAAGGGTCATAGTAATTGAAGCCACGGTAGCTATTACCAAAACGGCGGATGCGCGAACTGTAACAGTAACCGTCATTAAAACTTGCTGTACGTGCGTTATTTCTTCTTTCTTGTGTCGTAGTTTTTTCGACTTCTGCTATTTCTTCTTGAAAGTAGTCGTCAGACGGGTTATAATATAAATCGTCTTGTGCATAAGTCGTACTTATGAAAGCCAACGTAAAGATGGCAACTAAGGAAAACATTGCTTTTCTCATATTTGATAATTATTGTTTGTGTAAATCGAAAACTCTATTTAATGATTCGTGACTCATTGATTCATTGATTCATTGATTCATTGAATGACGAATCGGAGTCAGCGAATTTAATGTATTTTAATTGGTTCAATTTTGATTTAACATTCAATTGAACGAAAAATATTTGAACTCTAATTTAGCTTAACTTTTTAATGCTTACTTTTGTGACGCTTTTTTAGTACAAAAGGTTCACGTAAGGTAGGTAAATATTGTTCTTCCTACAAAAATTTTAACAAATTTAACATTCCCATAAAGCAGTCATGTAAATAATTTAACTTGAAAAGAACTTTTTACCCAAATAAATACGTTCATTTTAAATCAAATAATGTACCAAAATTTGTTAACGCTAATGATGAATGATAAACGGTCAATTTTTAACGATAAATGAGGGTTAATTGGCGATTAATGAATTAAATTTGATACAAAAAGCCCATGAGATATTTAATAATAACAATCTGTATTCTGCTGTTTTCTGTCAAAGTCTCTGGTCAGATTCAAATAGATTGGGGTTTGGGTATTTCTTATAATACGCATTTTTTTGTACATAAAGATAAAAGTCAGTTTGAATACAGTTTTTTTCAACCGGATGTGGCGCATTTACCAAGCGTCAATGTTCACTTCGATTTAAAGACCTATTCGGCTTTTCAATTTCGATGTAATTTAAATTTCGGTGCAAAAAGAATCATGCTCTCTAACAGACAAAGAATCCCGTCGGGTGGAATATTGAAGAATTCGATAGAGCATGAAATCACATCAAGCGATTTGTCTTTCTTGTCCTATTATGCCTTGAAACCTAAGTTTGGTGAACTTCGCCCCTTAATTGGTTTTTATATTTCCACCAATAAATATGCCGCCATAACGCAGTCAATATCAATACGCGGCAGAGGACCGAATCTTATAGATGAAAGCATGATGCCGTCTATCACACTTGAAATTGAAGAACATCCGTTTATCGTGTATGCAGGTATTAATTTAGGCTTGAATTATTCGATAAAAATCCAAAATCGTGAGGTCGAGTTTTTCAGTTTGTTGTATCTTTCTCCTTTTGATATGTTCAGTTCAGATTTTAGCTATCTTGCTAATTTTCAAGAAGAAAGATTGAACGGAAAGTACCATCAATTATCACTGGGAATGAATTTAAATTTGAAAAGAAAATGAATTTAGCAGTCAAAAAATATAACCTTATCCAACTGATTATGTTGGTCGCTGACGAGCAGGTGCTTGACCGAGTCAGTGATGAATTGAGGCAGTCAATTTCTGCAAAGGAAGAGCCTATATCGGAAAATCTGTCAATATTGGAAGAGCCTATTAGCAGTTACGGCATTGTTATTAAGGAGGAAATTGATTTAGAGCAAATTAAAAAAGAACAAAATTATCAAGGATTTGACCCTGATGAGATGGATAGATTGGTAGAAGAAGCTGATATTCAAGAACCTATTGAGGATTTATTGAAAATGATTTAAT
>CALCMV010000341.1 GCA_937967535.1 uncultured Saprospiraceae bacterium | reverse complement strand
CGTGATACGTAGCGCAAGTCCTTCGACGATAGCTGTTTTACCAACACCGGGTTCACCAATAAGTATCGGATTATTTTTCTTGCGGCGACTCAGGATTTGAGATACGCGCTCGATTTCGGTTTCGCGTCCGATGATGGGGTCGAGGCGACCCTCTTCGGCAAGTTTGGTGACATCGCGCCCGAAATTGTCGAGTACGGGTGTGCGGGATTTGGAATTCCCTTTGCGTTGCTGACCGCCGCCTCCACCAAATGAACCATCTCTCATGCCTTCGTCCTCGTCGTCATAGTCGTCAGCATCTTGTGGAGCTTCACCTTGAATTTCGTGGCGGACGTATTCCATTTCCGTTTTGTAATGCTCGTAATCAACATCAAGTGTGTTGAGTACTTTAGCGGCGGCACTGTCGGGATATTTGAGAATTGCCATGAGCAAATGCTCCGGACAAACTTCTTCATTTTTTAGTACTCTTGCTTCGAGCGACATCGTTTTCAATGCCTTTTCAGCGTGTCGGTTGAGTGGCAATTCGCCTAGTTCGAGATGTGTACTTGCCATTTTGCCGCGTGAGGTATTGTCATCAATTACCTCTCTAAGTTCTTCAATATCAATCCCTAATGATACGAGTACTTTGACGGCAAAGCTATAAGGCTCATTGACGATACCCAACAATAAATGTTCTGTGCCGATATAATCATGTCCCAAGCGCAAGGCTTCCTTCCTGCTTTGGGAGATAATTTCTTTTACTTTAGGAGACACCTTCTTCTTCATGGTCTAATCGTATTTTTGGAATGAAACGAATGGGTGAATGGATGAATTTTGAATGAGTGAATGATTAGTGCGATAATACGTAATGCTATAATGCGGATAATGTTTTTACCGCAACTAAACAATCTTGTATTGGCAATAATTTATTTCTTCTTTTGTTCAAAATTTATCCATTATTAATCATTTCATCCTTTGAAACCTTTGTGTTTCGGATAGACGATTTGGGAAATATAAATTATAAAATAATAAATTTAGATGTAAAAGTGAATGAAATTTTACATTTGATATTTTTTATTTTACATTTATAATCATCGTCTTGTGAATTAAATTGCTTATAGGGTAAACGGTGCATAGTGTCCAATGAGTGAATGAGTATTCCGATAGTTATCGGGATGAGTGAGTGAATTGGCATTTTCTCATTTTCTCATGTAGTCATTTACTCATTTTATACAGATAGAAACGAATTTAAGGGGAATTTGGTTGTAAAAAAAGTTTTAAGCGAGTTTAACACACATTTTTATTTTTCTATGAATTTGTTTTTTTGTATAAACGAGTAGAAAGGTCGTAAAGTTGCATTGTTCTCTATATTCAAAATTTACTAAGAGATGCATTTTTTTTCTAAAATGTAAACATCAATATCTTCGCCAAATTTTGAATGATAAAAAATACTAGGGGACATTTTAATGTATTTAAACATAATTCAAAATGAAAACTGCCACAAAGACACGAAGACATAAAGTATAAATTGCTGATAAGCATGAAAATTCTTTGTGTCTTTGTGGCAAAATTAAAGATGTACAGTAGTATGTGTTTTGGCTTTTCATGACATTAATTACCACTTCCTTTCCATGAGAATATTTCTTCGACGAATTTCATTTGAATATAGACCAATGTATTAACCATAGTCATGCTCACTGCGTTTTGTTTTTTGTAGGAACGCAGCAAAAATATGTAGTATTTCTATGAATATGAATTGGACTTTAGGAATTAGGTAACTGGGAAATTAGGTAATTTAGAGCATGTTTAAAGGCTACCCGGGAATTTACATTTTACATTTCAAAAAAAGTGTCAACTACTTTATTATTTGAGTGCGACACACATAAGTGGATTCATAATATTAGGCGCATAGTTCCGATAGCTATCGGAAGTATGCTTTGTAACCGATGATTAGCCCTAAAACTTCCTAAGCCGCATAGCGGCGACACTATAAAAACCGATGTATTAAGGGGGATTCCGATAGCTATCGGAACTATGCGCCTTTTTCGGGTAGTGGGACATTCGGTGTTACAAATAGTATCGACGCTACGCGCCTACAAAGTACATTTTAATATTAAATTTCCATTGATGTGTGTCACACTCTTATTATTTGGATGAACTTGTCGAATAATGCGACAATGTTTTCGCCTTCCTTTGGCGTATTATCGCATTGAAATTCGCCCATTCAAAATTCACGTATTCAAAATTAATCTATGAAAATAAAAGACCTGACCAATTACTTAGAATCTATCGCCCCTTCGATGTATCAGGAAAGCTACGACAATTCGGGCTTGATAGTCGGCAATCCCAATGCGAAAATCAAAGGAGTAATGCTGTGTTTGGATTCGACAGAGGCAGTGGTGGATGAGGCGATTGAGAAAGGCTGTAATGTCGTCGTGGCACATCACCCGATAGTATTCAAGGGTTTGAAGCGGATTACGGGGCGCAATTATATAGAGCGTACCATCATCAAAGCCATCAAAAATGATGTGGCGATTTATGCCATTCACACCAATCTTGATAATGTACATACGGGGGTCAATGCGAAAATTTGCAAAAAACTCGGCTTGAAAAACACGCGCATACTCGCCCCAAAAGCGACCTTAAAAAAAATGGTGGCACTCGCTCCCATTCAAGAAATTGATGCTTTAAAAAATGCCTTATTTGAAGCAAGGGCAGGGGCATATGACCTCCATCAGAATGTTAGTTTTACCGCTATCGGTGCAGCTACGATGAATAAAGAAAGCGGCGCAATGACACAAATTGAAGTGACATTTGATGCAGCATACGAAGGCGCGATTGTACGCGCATTGCATGAAGTGCATACTTCTGGTCCGCCTGTTTATCAAATCATTAATATCGAAAATCGCCACGCAAATATAGGGTCGGGCATGATAGGCGAATTGCCACAAGCTATCGCCCCCACCACTTTTTTGGAACAACTCAAACAAAAAATGAAAGCCGCTTGTGTGCGTTATACCGAATTGCCCAAAAGGAAAATAAAAACGGTTGCGGTTTGTGGGGGTTCGGGAGGTTTTCTGCTCAACCATGCAGTACGTGCAGGGGCAGATATTTTCGTGACCGCCGACTACAAATATCACGAATTTTTTGATGCCGACGGGCGTATTGTTATCGCCGATATTGGGCATTACGAAAGCGAACAATTTACTATTGAACTTTTTAACGAACTAATAACACAAAAATTTAGTACCTTTGCGGTTTATTTGACCAAAGTGAACACGAACCCTGTCAAGTACTTTTAATGCTAAAATGATGAAATGCTTTGATGCTACAATATTTCTAATCTGTGTATTATTATTTTTTTAGAGAAAATTAATTTATAAAACATTGATAATAAATAGTTTGTAATAAATTTGGCATGGCAAACGAAAAGTCGTTTTTGTAATATGAATTTTAAATTGAAGGTAGGCACAAGTCGGCGGACATTTTTGAAATGTCAGGCGACAATATTTT
>CALCMV010000340.1 GCA_937967535.1 uncultured Saprospiraceae bacterium | reverse complement strand
TTTGTCTTAGTACCAAAAGGTAAATACGATGCCGAAAATCACATCAAAGCTGCATACGTAAAAGCTCCGGTAGCGAATGGGAAAAGTTCTATGACAAGTGTCGTCGAACTTGCAGCAGGTGAATATGAATACTTTTGCCCGCTTAATCCAACTCCTAAATATAGTCTGACGGTTACAAAATAAAACTTCCAATCGTTAGGGAAGGCTAGGCTTGCGTTTTGCAGGTCTAGCCTTTTTATTTTGGTCGGTTTAAATATTTATGTATAAGGCTTTGGTACGGACGGATTGGGAGCAGTCGGAGGAGGAGTTTGATCTGAATTAATTCGCTTTGATACCTTCTTTTTCTGTTTTGAGTTGTCGCAATTCTCTTAAATCATCTACTACCTGATTAAAATCGAAACTCTCTTCAATGTGTAAGGCATGAGCAAGTCTATCTTTGAGTTCTTTTCTTTTTTGTTCATCTTCGTTGCCGTTGATATCGTGGTCAATAGAAAAATGCTCAATGATGTTAATAGGAACTTGATAAAAGTCAGATAATTTTGTAAGTGTTTCTATGTCAGGGATTTGTGGCTGACCTTCTATTTCAATTAATCTATTTGGAGAAATACCGATTTCTTCAGCTACATATCCTAAGGAAAAGGCTCTTTTATCCCTGATTAGTTTCAATGTTTTTCCGTATTGCATAATTTAATTTTTAATAGAGCAAGAAATTATCAAGTAGAATATCAAGTGCTCTTTTTATGAGAATTTTAGCATCTTCATCTAATTGTTCGTAGGTCACATCATACTCTTTGAATCTATCTTGAATTAAATCTATCAGGTCTTGAATATTGAAGTATAAGCCCTCCATTCCCAAGTCCAAATCTCCAAAATCCTTATTCTCCGCATGAGTAACCAAATTATCTAATCGCTCCCTAATATTCTCATAATCAGGAAAATATTTGTTATTCATAGTGTATCGGGTAATTAGGTTTTGACAAAGATAGGAAAAAACAAATTGTAAATCAATAAATCACCCCTCACTCAATTCAATCAACTTCTCATAAATTTTCACCATAGCCATAGTATCCATATTGCGAGCTATTGACAAAGGTATTATGCCATTTTTTTAATCGGATAGAAATGAAAAAAAGGCTATTTCGCAAAGAAATAGCCTTTTATAAGTAGCGAGAGAGAGACTTGAACTCTCGACCTCCGGATTATGAATCCGACGCTCTAACCAGCTGAGCTACCTCGCCACATGTCCTTTTTCCTCAAAAGGAACGCAAATATACGGCTTTTAGTTCTGAATTGGCAAATTCACCAATAAAAAAATAACAAACTTATCTCGGAACACCCGAAGAAATGCCATTATTCTCTACCCAAATAGATTTATCTGCTCCGTTGATATCACCATCCAGATTGATGTCGGAAGGTGTATATTGGTCGAAAGTACCATTTTCCTCAAACCACAAAATCTTGTCATCACCATTAATTTGATAGCCGAAATCATCGGCATTAGTGAGCACATTGCCGCCGTACATTGCCCATATATTGGGTTGAACTTCCTTTGAACCAAAGGAGGCTTGTGTATTATAACTGTTTTGTGTCCGAAAATCGTAATTCAGACTCCGATTAGATACTTCAATAGGTATATGCGACATCACAGGTAGATGATTTCGATGTTCTACAACAATGTAATAACTCTCTCCCTCTGATAATCGCAAGCAATTGCCTAACAAATCAATATGACCATCTCTGCTCAATAGTCCCGCAAATTTGGCAACTTCCGAATCGGGAGAAGTGGAAGTACGTAAGGATACCAAAACCCAATCAACCACATTCGTCGGATAATCATTATCTCCGAAATTAATTCCTTCATTTCCATCGTAGTCCCAGGGAGGTTGAGCGTAGGGTTGACCTACAGGAGTAGGCGTAGCCAGAGCAGAAGCGGGTGTTTGCCCCGGCAAAAGACGGCGGGTAAGATTCAGATGTGTATTCATTCTTTGGGTAACGGTACTATATACTCCTTCCATGTACACATAAAAATCCATTGTTACACAAGTGGAATTGACAGTAATAGAAAAGTTTTTCTCAAAAGTCGCACCACTACAATCCATTGCTTGCAATCGAATCGAAAACGGACCATCATTCGCATCTAGAGAGGCATTAGTAAACAATTGGTTATTTTGAATGTAAAAATATAAATTATGCTCATCGCCTGCACCTGTTACGAATTGAATCTCTGTATAGTCTGCATAATCAGCATCTAAGGCATCCAAATTGCCTACGAGCGTACCTGTGGGAAGGAGTTCATCTATCGTCGAATTGTCTAATAAAATATCTTGCGGAGCTTGATTATCAGAAGAAAATGGCAGCGTAAAATCATCTTGCCGCCCGTAACCATTCACCTCCAATCTATCCCTGAATACTTCAACCAAGCTAAAACTATTCTCATCGGGAGTTAATACCATTGCCTGAAAAGTGACATAATGAACGCCGTTTTTTATAGCATAATCGCCTGCGTGATTGTGTCCGTTCATATAAGCGACTACATTATTATGTGACTCTATAATATCAATGACATCCTGACTATTCCAAACCGCAGCAAAATTGATGGGCCATACAGGGTGATGAGAAAAAAGCACAGCTTTTTGCCCCTTTGATTCGGCATCGGTCAGTGTATTATCCAGCCAAATCAACTGCTCCTGACTCATACCGCCACTATTGGGTCTTGAATTAGGCTGACCACTGATTTGTGCCCACATAGCATCTCGTTCCGCCACTTTTTCGGGATGTGCTTCTTCGCTGTAAAAGGCTAATTCTGTGGATTCTAAGACAATAAAACGCCAATTATATTTTGTAAAATCATAATAATAATCCGACATTCCCAAACGCGAAATTATCATGGGTTTTTCTTCGGGCATAACATCAAATTCATGATTGCCCAAAGTATAATAATGCGCCGAATCGAGCGAACTATATACTGGAGCGACCGAATCATAGCTCGAAAAATTCTGCTGAATGAAATCGCCCAAATGCAGGGTGTGAGATACTTTTCTGGCATTGAATGTATCTACTGCTTCCTGCAATTTGGGAATTGAATAACCGAAAGTACCATTCGTACAATCACAATACTGACAATCCGCAATAATTCCGTAAGTAAATAAAGTATTATTGCAAGCCTCAGGAGGCAGTTGCATCCAACGAAAAGCCATCGTCACAGTACTTAGTATTATTAAAACACTAAAAAAAGTATAAATATATTTCATCTTGATTGTTTGGTGAATAGATACTTTTTTAGACGTAAAAATCTCTACAGGAGTTGCTTTTATTTTTTTGAATGTGCCATGAACAACCAAATTGAATGAGACGTTGTTTTGGTAGTGTTCGTCAATTTTGAATTTTGAATGATAGAAAATATTTAATTTGTTAATTTTTAATTATCAATAAAAAAACAAAGTAAAATTTAAATTTATTTGTGATTCAAAATTCATAATTCAAAATTTGGCGAAGACATTGGTTTTGTATGTGTATAAACTAAAAAAAGCCATAAATTTGCGGTAGAATGTTTACAAATTTATTCAAGAAATATAAATGGGATACAGTCAAGGCTTCTATCTATGCCAAAACAAGTGCAGACGTAGAACGGGCTTTGAACAAACCTAAGCGCGATTTGGAAGATTTCAAAGCCCTGATTTCGCCTGCCGCAATGCCTTATTTGGAGCAAATGGCACAACTCAGCCAAGAACTCACCATGAAACGATTTGGCAAGACCGTACAAATGTACGCACCGATGTATCTTTCCAATGAATGTCAAAATATTTGTACATATTGTGGTTTCAGTCTTGATAATCCTATGCGACGTACCACGCTGAACGGGACACAAATTTTACAGGAAATACTCGCCATAAAAGCAATGGGTTACGACCATATTCTGTTGGTGACAGGCGAAGCGAATAAGACCGTTGGAGTAGATTATTTCAAAGAGGCATTGAAAATCATTCGCCCGCATTTTTCGCATATTTCTATCGAAGTGCAGCCACTCGACCAAGCTGATTATGAGGAACTTATACCACTTGGCTTGAATACGGTACTCGTTTATCAAGAAACTTATCACGAAGAAGATTATAAAATACATCACCCGAAGGGCAAAAAATCCAACTTCAAATACCGCCTCGATACGCCCGACAGACTCGGACGTGCCGGAGTGAAAAAAATCGGCTTGGGCGTACTCATTGGCTTGGAAGATTGGCGCACGGATAGCTTTTTTAATGCCCTGCATTTGGACTATTTGGAGCGCAGGTATTGGCAGACGCGCTACTCGGTGTCTTTCCCGCGATTGCGTCCGGCAGAGGGCTATCTTGAACCGAAAGTGGTGATGAATGACCGGGAATTGGTACAACTCATCTGTGCCTATCGCATCTTGAATGAAGAAATTGACCTGTCTATCTCAACTCGTGAGACGCAGCAATTCCGTAACAATATTTTCCAAATTGGTATCACTTCGATGAGTGCGGGGTCAAAGGCAAATCCGGGCGGTTATTCCGTTTTCCCGGAGTCTTTGGAGCAGTTTGATAATAGCGACAAACGCAGTCCCGAAGAGGTGGCAGCCGCTATTCGTGCAGCAGGCTATGAGGTGGTGTGGAAGGATTGGGATTTGGCTTATGATACTACGTAACACAGAGATTCCTCTCAACTTTTGCATTGCAATTTTTACTTTTTTGTAGTAAACTAATTTATAATAAAAAATATTTAAATTTATAATTAGTTCAAAATTAATTTATTAATTACATTTTAATAATTATAATGCAAAAATCGAGATTCCTGCCTGTGCTTCACGCGATACAGCCAAGAATGTCTATGTTAGGTTTATATACTCTTTTAGGTTAAGAATTAAACATTTTGACGGCGACTTTTACACTTATTTTTCCTCTTGAAAATGGTTATTTATCACGATAAACGCCCATTTCCAAGAGAAAAACTAAGCGCAAAATTCACTCGTCAAAAAAGTTAAATTCTTAACCTAAAAGAGTATAATTTAAATAAAAAACAATATTTAATTTATTTGGGCTAATAAATATTTTGTATTATTTTTATACAAAATTCTCAAATAAAAACGTTTAAAAAATTAACTAATGAAAAGCCTGTTATATCTTCTCTTGCTAATTTCGCTAATAAGTCTGTGTGCTTGTGTGAGCGTACCTAGGGAGTCTGTTGAATTATCAAAAAAATTGGGACTGTCAATTCAAGAGACACAACGCACTCATGTGGCTTTATTGAAAAGTTTTTTTGATGAAAAACGCGATAAGGTAGACCTGTTTTTGAACGAGGTTTGGATACCCGAATTTTCCAACGAACTATATAATATTCCTGCGGTGCAAAATGAGTGGGATAGAATATGTGCATCGGGCAGCGGAAAAGAAAAGCAAGAATTTGTGGTAGGAATGGGAATAAAAATTCAAGAAAAAATCAACGAAAAACGCGCCGAACTCATCGCCCCACTCCACGAAGCCGAGAAGCTACTGGAGGAAGAATTGCTAATACATTATAATAATTTGCAAGTATCCAATACGATACTCACCAATTATCTTGCCTCTGCCGCCAATGTTAAGAAAACACAAACCGAAATACTTAATGCGCTGGGTGTGAACGAGAAAGACTACCAAAGTACGCTCAATGCTGCTTATACCTTTATGGGCGAAATCAATAAAAACGTTGATATACTCGACCAAGGAAAGGAGGAAACAGAAAATTATCTGGACCGCATCAACGCATTAATCAAACAATTAAAAGCAAAAGAAAATGAGTGATTTTTTTGATAATATAGACGAGCATATTGATGCCGCAGCCGCAGCCACTGATGCCAAACTTGCTGTCATTGCCGCAAATACTCGCATGAAAGAATCTGAAATTGCAGCACTCTTTCCTTCACAAGAAAATAAAGAACGATTCGTCGAACTCGTCGAACTTGTGTCGGACGCGACTTCGCACAATGAAAAAGCCACCAAATTCGTTGATAATATCGAACGATTGGGGAGTGTATCGGTGAAGTTGTTGTCTAAGTTATTATTGGCTTAGGTGGACTTATAATTTTCCTTTCATCTCTTCAATCAAAGCCAAAAAATCGGAGAAGCTATTGAGGTGAGTAGGTTCATCTAACACCCTTTTCACAATTTCATCGAAGTAGGTTTCTTCGAAGACTGCTTTGGGGTTGTGTTTTGAATATCTGATATTGTATTCTTGCAACATTTCACGTAGGTAGGCGTAGTGAAAACGCGGGGTGAGTTTGAAACCTTCGTATTTCTCCATCAATTCGGGGTCGTCTTTTTCGACATTATAAAAAGCTGAATACTCGCGGAATTTTTCGCCTTGCGGATTCCTTTTATAAACCTTTCGATTGCCGAGTAACCACGTCTCCATACAACGATGTTGGATGACAAATTTTAATTCGCAAGAATCCATCAATTCCACGCCTTCCGCTTTGATAAAATCCAATACTTTTTCTCTTCTTCGCTCTACCGACACTTCTTCACTATCAATGCAAATTATAAAACATGAGTAATTTTTCACTGTGTTAATGTCCTGAATTGCATTGACAATATGATTGTACATAGAAGGAATACCACCACCGGAAAAGATGTAATAATTGTTTTCGGTAACGTCTCTGTAATCATCAACTTGCGAGAGTTGCGGCAGAGTATAACTCAACCACTTTGGATAGGCTTGCAATTCTGCTTCTCCCTCTACGATAATGTACAAATTCATGGAATATTCAATCAGATAAAATAAAACGGATAATTATTAATTCAATAACTAATTGATAAACAGTAATTTATTCACTCATTCAAAATTCACTCATTGAAATCAAGCGTGGACGATACCTTTTTTGTAAGTGGGTAAATTGATGAGATTCATAAATCTTTCGTGGTGCGATTCGCCGAGGTTAAACTCGTCGGCATTGTAGGTAACTATCTTGCCATTCTCGCGCGTGACTATTTTCCAGTATTCGTAAGGAATTTGATTGATGATATACGGATGATGGCTCGTAATGATGAATTGTATATCGTTATTTTCAAACATTAAATCTTC
>CALCMV010000339.1 GCA_937967535.1 uncultured Saprospiraceae bacterium | reverse complement strand
GATTGATAAAGGTGTTCTTTCAGGTATTCAATATTCATTTTGTTGAGGGCAGATGTGGTGACGATATTTTTTTCGGGTAAAATATCTGACACATAATCAGCGGGTTTGGTGTAGGGATTTAAATCCATTTTATTCGCAACGGCTACGAGGTGGATGCCTTCGCTGTGGAGTTTGCGAAGGTCTTCAGTGACTTCTTCGGGCGACATTTCTATCACATCAAATACATAAATCAGCAAGGTCGAAGCTGCGATTTTTTCCATTGTTTTCGCCACGCCTATCGCCTCAATTTGGTCGCTTGCCTCGCGAATGCCTGCCGTATCAACGAGTCGAAATTGTACGCCTTTGATATTTAGTACTTCTTCGATGGTGTCGCGTGTGGTGCCGGCAATCTCTGATACGATGGCGCGTTCTTCATTGAGCATGGCATTGAGTAGGGTTGATTTTCCGGCATTCGGGCGACCTGCGATGACGGTGCTGACACCATTTTTGATGGCATTTCCCAGTTGAAAGGAATCCATCAAACGCCGCAATAGATTTTGTATTTTATGTACCAATTCCACCAACTTCGTACGGTCTGCAAACTCGACATCTTCCTGA
Organism: uncultured Saprospiraceae bacterium; assembly: GCA_937967535.1. Taxonomy (GTDB): domain Bacteria; phylum Bacteroidota; class Bacteroidia; order Chitinophagales; family Saprospiraceae; genus JAHDEO01. The sequence goes on along the minus strand of CALCMV010000339.1, from coordinate 1,964 downwards.
CTAAAATCCAATTCCAATTCAATCAATGCCGCAAAATCCACTAATTCCTGACGCAACGCCGCGATTTCATTGGAGAAGCCGCCACGCATCTGCTGCATCGCTATTTTGTGTTCTGCTTCGGACTGTGCGGCAATCAAATCTGCTACCGCTTCGGCTTGCGACAAGTCCATCTGCCCATTGAGAAATGCCCGCATTGTAAATTCGCCGGGCTTCGCCATACGTGCGCCCCATTGTATGAGCAATTCCAAAATCTGCTGCTGAATATACGGCGAACCATGACAGGAAATCTCCACTACATTCTCCCGCGTATAGGAGCGTGGCGCAACAAATACCGACACCAAGACTTCATCAATTATCTTATCGTCAAAATCCCGAATCGTACCAAAATGTATGGTATGGCTCTCGACTTTTTCCAGATTTTTGCCGCGAAATACCGAATTGCATATAAAAATCGCCCCCTTGCCCGACAAGCGAATAACGCCTATCGCACCGATGCCCGGCGGCGTGGCTATGGCTACTATGGTATCGTTGTTCATAGTTTATTGGTTGATTGGTTTATTAAGTTCATTAAGTTTATTAGGTTTGTCGAATATTAAGGACTCACGAAGTTAAGAAAAAGACTTGCAACTCAATAAACTTAATCAACTCAATCAACCAATAAACTAAACCATGCGAATAGCCTTCATAGCCGATGCTCTGGATTTTCAATATGCCGGGATTCACATTTATACTCGTGAAATTCTGAAGGCATTAGTAGCGATAGATACAAAGAATGAATACATCGTAGTACGCGGCAAGGCGGGAGAAAAAATTGAGGGTGCGGAAGAGATTATTATTCCTGTAAATCCGAATATTCGTGGACACAAAGAATGGCGATTGCTGCGAAGTATTCCGCGTGCATTGGTGAAAGCTGGTGTAGACATCGTAGTAGAACCGCGTCATTTCGGACCGTTTAATTTACCAAAAGAGATAAAACGGGTAACGGTTTTGCATGACTTGACTCCTGTATTATTCCCTGATTATCATATACTTAGCAGTCGAATATTGCACCGCTATGTACTGCCGCGTGTATTGCGACGGACAGACCATGTGCTGACGGTTTCGGAATGTACAAGACAAGATTTAATAGAAACTTTTCCATTTGCCGAAAAAAAATCTACAGCTATTTTATTGGGTCGGGATGAATCATTTACTCCTAAAAATGATGCATCTGTTTTGGAAAAATATGGTATTCGACAACCCTATTTCCTCTACGTAGGTACGCTCGAACCTCGTAAAAATTTAGGTGTATTGGTGGATGCTTATAATACATTTCGTCAACGTAGCGGTCTGAATCATCAATTGGTTTTGGTGGGAAAAAAAGGTTGGAAAATAGATAATTTATTAGAAAAAATTCGGCAATCACCTTATCAAAAAGATATTATTTTGACGGGTTATGTAGCACGGGAGGAATTGCCTGTGTTGTATACGATGTCCGAGGTTTTTGTGTATCCTTCGCTTTATGAAGGCTTTGGATTGCCTGTATTGGAGGCGATGTCTTGCGGGGCGCGAGTGATTACGTCGAAGGTATCGAGTTTGCCGGAAGTCGGGGGCGACGCAGCGATGTATTTTGACCCAAATTCGGTGGAACAGTTGGCAAATATGATGTTGCAATTGGCTTTTGATGCGCCTTTATTGAAGATTTTATCCGAAAAATCACTTGCACAAGCGCAGCAATTTTCGTGGGAGAAAACGGCGAAAGAGACGCTCGCTGTAATGACTGCTTTATAGCGTAACACAGACATTCCTATCTGTATTCATGCTTTACAGACAGGAATGTCTGTGTTACGTTTCAATTCCTCCAAATCCACCGGCACAACCCCCACTTTTTCACAAACCAATCCACCGGCAAGATTGGCGAGTTGTACCATCCGTTTCGGGTCTAATTTGGTCGCAATACCCAATGCCATCAGACTCAAAACGGT
>CALCMV010000338.1 GCA_937967535.1 uncultured Saprospiraceae bacterium | reverse complement strand
CATTATTGGAAGTTGGGAATAAGCGTATGGGAGAAATGAATATAGAAGCATTTAAGGCTCAACAAGGAATAAGTGCCTCCAATATCGCTTATTATCTTGTAGGATGTTTTAATATTAGAATTGAGGAATTTAAAGTGATAGCTATGCGTGACGATTCAGTGATAGCAGTGGTGCAAAATACAGGAGGTCGATTCAATAATGAATTTGAAAAACTAAAAAATGATTTGAGGATAAATGATGTGGTTTATTTTGTGGATGCGATTGTAAAATATCCTCCATATGAAGAATTGGTAAATTTGAATACAATGAAGATTACTCTGGTTGAATGAAAAAAACATTATACATATCATTCATTTTATTTTTTATTGTGAAAAATGTTTGTTCGCAAGACATTCATTTTACACAATTTTGGAATGTGCCTTTGTACCACAATCCGGCATTGACGGGGGTGTATAGCGGTGATATGAGAATGGTGGCAAATTACCGCAATCAATGGGCGAGTGTACCTGTCCCCTACTCTACTTTTCATGGAAGTTTTGAACAAAAAATTCCGATAAAACGCTTGGGAAATAATGTACTCGGCGGCGGCATCCTCTTGAATCACGACCAAGCCGGCGATTCTAAATTGAGCCGTACAAATATCACCTTATCCACCGCTTATACACATCAATTGGCGGAGAAACATTTCCTTTCCGGCGGCTTACAAATCGGTATGGCACAAAGCCGCTTCCAAACCGACGACCTGACATTTGACAATCAATTCAACGGAGATATTTTTGATGAAAATTTGCCATCTAATGAGGTTTTTACAAATAAAAATTTTATATTTGGAGAGTTAAACGCAGGTTTGAATTGGCATTTTCAATTACCTAAAGAAAATATCAGTATAGATGCGGGAATTGCTTTGGCGCATATCAATAAACCGCGTCAGAGTTTTTTTGAAAATCAAGACATACGATTGCCACGTCGAATGTCTGTTTTTGCAAAAGCCAATATTCCTATCACATCAATTATTGACCTCCAACCTGCTATATTGATACAACGACAAGGCGCGTACCGCGAAAATGTATACGGCACAAATCTCAAATACCATTTTAGCAAAAAAACAGGCAACGAAACGGGCGTATATATAGGTGCATGGCATCGCACAGGCGATGCACTTGCATTTTCGGCGGGTGTTGATTACTTTAATTTGAGGGTCGGTATCAGCTACGACATCAATATCTCTCCCTTCAAAACCGCTACTAATGGCGCAGGCGGTCCCGAAATTTCTGCCATCTACACCATCACAAAAGTACAATCATTGGAAGAATTTAAATCTTGTCCTATTTTTTAGTTGCGAGGTGTGAAAAAAATTGTGAAATACAGGTTGGATTTTTATTTTAAGCTGGGATAAAACACTGATAATCAATCCTATAAGGTTTTCGAAAACCTTATAGGATTTGGGCTTACTTCACATTCCACCTGATTTCCTAAATGAGCCAAAATTAATTATTAATCGTTATCATAAATCATAAATTCTCTGAATTTTATAATAGATAATCAGTGAAAAAAAGAACATTTTTAAATTGCAATAAATTGGTTATCAATTATTTGTAAAATCATCTTTAGCATTTTTCATTCTGATTATCTAAAATTTTACGAACTCAAAACATTCAATTATTTATATATTTACATAATTAAATCCACTACACTATGAAAAGAAAAGAATTTTTGAAGAATACCATGCTGGTAGCCGCAGGTGCTACGGGCGTACTCGCCTGTGCAGGTGAGCAAAAAGAAAGCGCAGGCGGCGCAACTGCCACCATGAGCGATAAGAAATACAACTGGCGGATGGTCACGACTTGGCCCCCGAAATTTCCGGTATTGGGCGAAGCCGCAGAGCTATACGCCAAATGGCTGAAAGAAGCCACCGGCGGGCGTGTGAATATTCGGGTTTATGGCGGAGGCGAGTTGGTGCCATCACTGGAGGCATTCGATGCGGTATCGTCAGGAACGGCAGATATGGGTTCGGGGGCATCCTATTATTGGGCGGGAAAATCGCCTGCGGCACAGTTTTTTGCCGCCGTACCTTTCGGTATGAATGCCCAACAGGTAAACTCATGGATGCTTGCCGACGAGGGCTACGACCTATGGCGCGAAGTGTATGCCAAGTTCAATCTTGTACCGTTTTTGGGTGGCAATTCGGGCGTACAAATGGGCGGTTGGTTCAATAAAGAAATCAACTCGGTAGACGACCTTAAAGGTTTGAAAATGAGGATTCCCGGACTCGCAGGTAAGGTGCTGGAACGTGCCGGAGGCGCAGCCGTACTCGTAGCAGGCGGGGAGATTTATACGAGTCTTGAGCGGGGTGTGATTGATGCTACGGAATGGATTGGTCCTTATCACGACCAAAAAATGGGCTTCAATAAAATTGCAAAATATTACTACACACCGGGTTGGCATGAGCCGGGTACGCAGTTAGAATTTTTTATCAATAAAGAAATTTACGATGGATTACCCGCCGACATCAAAGCAGCGATGGATGCCGTTTCTATGAAGGTACACGCTTGGGTACTGGCAGAATTTGACGCACAAAACGGAACCTATCTCGAAAAACTAATGGATGCAGGTGTAAAATTGCGCCGTTTTCCGAAGGCAGTACTCAGCGAATTGAGAACGCAAACCGATGCCGCACTTTCAGAAATCGTAGCCGACGACCCGATGAGTAAAAAGGTCTATACGAGCTACAAGAATTTCCACGACAAAGTCAGCAAATGGTCGCAACTGACCGAACAGGCTTATTATAATGATATTCAAAAAGTGGACGGTTCTTACTTGTAGAATGAGTAAATGAGTAGATGAATAAATGAGTAGATGTTGGCATCATTTACTCATTTTATCATTTACTCATTTGATTAACTCAAAAAACTCGTCGGGTGCTTCGGCGTGTACCCAATGTCCGGCTTGTGGGATAGTGGTAAGTGTGGCTTGCGGAAAGAACTTTTGAAGGTTGGGCAGGTCCTTGGGTGAGAGATAATCGGACTTGCCGCCATTGATAAAAAGCGTTTCGCCGTCGTAGGTGTAGTCGCTTTCGATAGCTTCGAGAATTTGTTCGTAATTTTCATAAATTACAGGCAAATTCATTTTCCATTGGTATTGTCCGCTTTCTTTATTTCGGGTCAAATTTTTTAATAAAAACTGTCGGACAGGAAGACTTTCTATGCGCGTAGCGAGTTCATTTTCTGCGTCTTTTCTGTTTTTTATTTTTGGTAAATCCAATGCAAGTAAAGCCTCAAAAATTGTTTGGTGTCCGCCTTTATATTTTTGCGGTCCGATGTCTACTACAATTAATTTTTCGACCATTTCGCCGTAGTTCAGCGCAAATTGCATAGCGGTTTTCCCGCCCATCGAATGACCAATAATTGTAGCCTCATAGACCCACTGGGCTTGCATGAAATCCCGCAAATCTTCTGCCATCACTTCATAATTAAATTCAGCGTGATGCGGAGAACGCCCATGATTGCGTTGGTCAATGATGAAGACGGTATGGTTTTCGGACAAGCGGCGTGCGATAGTTTGCCAATTATCCAATGTCCCGAATAATCCGTGTAAAATAATTATGGGAGAACCTTGCCCGAATTGTTTGTAGTTTAATTCCAAAATTTTTAAGTACCAAATTCAATAGCATTACATCCATAACACTATCAAATAATAAATTATATCTTCGTTAACCCAATCATAATGAATAAATGCTTTTACGCTTGATTCATTCATTCATTAAAACATTATTTCATTTCAAATTTACTCATCTACTCATCTTTTGCCAAAAACACGCAAAAGTTAAAAATTTAGATACTAATTACCTAATTGCCCAGTTACCCAGTTAGTTACCTAATATCCAAAGTTCCTGTTATTATTTTGTAATAATTATTTTCTCATAAAAAATATTTCCATTGGACTGAAAACCAATCAAATACATGCCGGCAGACAAGCCATTCATTGCAATAGAAGTTGAGAAATTTCCATGAATATCGGTATTGAAAAGCGGCTGAATGAGTTGTCCTTTTAAATTATATAAATTCGCTTGCAATGCTAATGATTGATTGGTCGTCAATTCGATGTAAAGCGACTGTCCGGTACTCAGTAAATTCGGGTAAATATTCGCTGTTTGTACACCTTCAATTTGCTCAACACCAACCACTTCTCCCGTCCTGAAACTTTCTCCTTCGGAGAAAAAAGTACAAGTATTTCCCTCATTGAAAGGCATAACTCGCCAGTAATATGTTGTGTTGAGTGCCAAATCTTCAACTTCTGCCGAAGTATCTTCCACCACACCACTTGCGACTACGAATGCGGGGCTAAAACTAGCCAATCTATTGACTTCATAATAGTAGCGTGTGGCATTGGGCGTATTTTCCCATGAAAGATGTATTGCATTAAGCGGAATTTCCTCTCCGGCAGTTGGTGCTATCAGTTGGGGCGCATCTGCGATAGCGGCATTTTGTGGATTTTGATTGTAGAGATAATCGGGTTTTTCGCTGAAAAGATTGGCACGCATGGCAGCGATTTGTTCGGGTGTAAAATGTGCATTACAGGCATTGGCGGCATAGCTCATAAAGTTGCGCCCATCAGAACGAAAATCCACATTATCGGGGTCTTTTTGTAATTGTATACTCGACGCATCGGAGTTGCAATTCCAGCCGGTTGCCAGATAACTTGGCGGCGTATCACAAAAACCATCTGCGGCTTCATAGCAATTGGTTCGCGCCACATATTCTACCAATGCCGTATCAATAATAATGGTATCGGTATAAAAAACGGGCTGAAACTCTGTGTAATTATAATAGACCTCCGTAGGTGTCGGGCTATTATAACTGTATGGATTGCCTTCCCAACCAAGAAAGGGATGCTGTATCGAAAGATTGTGCCCAATCTCATGCGCCCACAGGTGCGAACCATTCGCTGTGTTGCTTTTTAATAATGCAACTGCATTGGCAGAAGGCAGATTGTAACCTGCGGCACCTGCAGCATTTCCCACGATATAAGAATTGATGGTATTGGGAATATTATTACTAATCATCATTTCATAGCCCGTTGCAATTGTGCTATGATTGAACCACGCAGAATTATTGATATAATTAAATTCGCCCTCAATAAAAAACTGCATATTGCTTTCCGAAAAATCTTCATTCAATTGGCAAAGACTCTCTAATATTTGCGGTACAGAAAAATAGCCTACTCCTTCATCTGTACCAAGTACATGTATAGTGACCGGTACATAAAGCGTTGTATCTCCCGCTTTTGCATAGGCATTAGGGTTCTTTTGATAGGCTTTCAGCCAATCTGATTTTACAGGTGGTGTTGCACAGGGAATGATGTCTTGCGCCATCACCATTGCGCTTATAAACAATACAAACGCGCTTATGAATATTTTTGGTAAAAACATAGTGTTGTTGGTCAAATCGGAGATTAGTTGACAAATGATGAGTTATTGAGTATTGAAAAATTCGATAGTGTTCGACAAAATAGGGTAAATGATTGTATGCCAGTTGCAAGGTAAATTTCGGAAAGTATCAGTTTTTCCGAATGAACCCGTAATGACTGCTTTAGCTGTCAAGTATATTATTATTTTTATTTATAAAAAATTTAAAGACAATAATTTATAAATTTATTTTTACTTTACTTGACAGCTAAAGCAGTCATTACAGTTTTCCGAAATTTATACCGTTCACAGAATAAAACTTAACGGTTAATTAAAAGGCGGTCGTGTACCGAGCCATTTTCAGTTTGAATGGTGATGATATAAGTACCTTGCGCCAGTGTTGCTGTTTTAATTCTTGCTAAATTTGAACTTCCATTAAATTGATGGTTAAATTGTCGGATTAATTTACCTTGTATATTGTATAGTTCAATTGCTGCTTCGAGGGTTTCGGAAGTATTGACTTCCAACAAAATCTCTTCTGCACCGCTACTCGGATTCGGATAAATATTAAACGATTCTACGCCTTCTATCTCTACGACACTAACAACTTCGCCTGTTTTGAAGGATTCGCCTTCGCTATAATCTGTACATGTATGTGTATCATTGAACGGACGAACACGCCAGTGGTAGTTGGTATCGGTCAATAAATCTGACAATTGCAGTGAGTTGGTATTCGTAACAGTACGTTGTATTAAAAAACCCGGACTGAAACTCGCTAAACGATTGATTTCTATCAGATAATTCGTAGCTCCTTCCACTTCATCCCATGTCAGTGTGACGTTGTTGTCGGGCGTTATCTCTCCACCAATAGGAAAAGTAAGATTGGCTGCCCCATTGACTGTTGCCATATTGGGCGAACCATTGACAAAAGTACGGCTGGCAATATCTGCGTGTATGATGTCACCTTGAATGGGGCTGAAAGTATGCGAAGGGCAATTAAAAAAGTAACCCATAAAATTCATTTCATCAGGGTCTACGGGATTCCCTGCCGGGTCTACGGCATTACCTGAATAATTGCAACCGGGAGAGCCGAGTCCGAAGTTGTAATCGGGTGGTGTATCGCATATTCTGTCGGCAGCAATGGCACAGTTGCTTTCATCGGCATGTTCTACACGTATGCCATTGACAAATTCGGGAGTGGGTTCGCTTCCATCATAATTTAGGTTTTCCCAACCCAAAAAAGTATGTGGCAAACTGAAAAAATGCCCCAACTCATGCGCCAGTGCAAAAGACTGGTCATTGACCGTACATTTATCAATCGCTACATAATCACTTGAAGGGCTGTAAAAGCCAAGTATGCCAAAGCAACCACCACCTTGCGACCCTTGGGTAACGATTTCGCTGACAAAAATATTAATCGTATTGGGAATTTTCAGGTTAATTGGATTTTGGCTATTCGGGCTATTAATCAAATAAAAATCGCTATCAAGGACATACCGAAGCCCGCCTTCCATGTAAAATTGTATACCCAAATCCTCAAAATTTTCATTCAAACGGCAAAAACCATCCAGTGCATCATCTTCGGAAATTAAGCCTGTACCATCGTCATTGGCTAATAAAGTCAATGTAACAGGCAAGTACTGAACGCCGGAACGCGCCTCAAGGCTCGATATAGCTTCAAGATTTGCCTCAAGTCTTTCCATATCTGCACCGGGAGGCGTACCACATTCAAAGTGTGTAGGTTGGGCAAATGCAGGAAGCGTAAACAAGCAAATTGCCAGTAGAGAATTAATTACTTTCATAGAAAATGTGTTTGAGCGTTAAATACGAAATATTGATTTTTAGATGAAAAAAGATTAGATGTATTCTTTAATCTGTTCGCCAATTTTGTCCCGGTAATTATCGGGATGAATGAAAAAATATTTAATTTATTAATTAATAATTATCAGTAAAAAACAAATTTAAATTTAAATTTATTTATCAAAATTTGGCGAAGACATTATTACTGAATAATCAATTTTTGTTAAAAAATAATGAGTACCCAAAAGAGTACTCATTAAAATAATTTTATATTTTAAAATACAATATCAAGTTTGATTTGGACTTTGGTAAGTGGAAATTAGGGTTAATTTTCCTTTCCCTAATTTCCCAGATATCTAAAGTCCGGTTTTACCCTACATGAGAAAAATTATTTCTGATAATGTAATACTTGTTTTTGCCACGAATGCACTAATTTTTTTACGAATTTATTGATAATTCCCTTGAAATAATTAGTGCATTAGTGGCTTACATTACGATTTTAAAGTTTGCTCATGTAGAGTAGTCCAGTTTACTGAATAATCAATTTTTGTTGAACTGCACCTTCGGCAAATTCAAGATGTATCACATACAGACCTGCTGCCAATCCTTTTACATCCAAATTGAATGTATTGTCGGAAGCAATGACCTGAATGGCTTCGCGATGTATGCTTTGTCCGGCTACATTATAAAGGCTAAGTTGCCCGTCCATTGCATCTTTGCTGTTCAAAGAAATCGTAATGGATTCTTCGTTATTGACCGGATTAGGGAATACCTCAAAGGTTTCCAAACTTTCTACATCTTGTACAGAAACTACCGCATCGCTAGTCGTGAAAGTACCCGTAGCCAATGTAGCGTCCGAAGAGCAAGAATTTCCTTTATTGAAAGGCATCACACGCCAGTGATATTCTGTATTCGGAATGAGGTCGAAGCTCGTATATTGTGTTTCTTCCGTAACCGTAGATTCTACTTTAAATGCAGTCGAAAAAGAGGCTAAACGATTAATTTCAAAGTAATATAAATTTGCATTAGTCGTAGGTTCCCAGTTGAAAAGTACTTGATTATAAGGCTTTTCGGTATTCAGAGGGGAACTCAATACAACGGTTTCTGTGACCGGGTCCAGATTTGTAGGTGCCGGTAAAACCAACAGGTCTTGGCGAAATTGGTCCATGACATTGTGCATAACAGCAGCTTGTCCTTCAGTAAATTTGTTGACACAATTATCAAAAAAGTAAGACATGATATTGGTCACATCCGGGAAAAATGCAACACCATCTCTATCAAACATTTGGCAGCCATTGCCGCCCGGACAAGGCATTCTCGCTGCGCCATTATCCGGTGGTGTATCACAGATTCTATCTCCTGCCGTAGCGCAGTTAGTACCGTCCACTTTTTCACCGTTTGATACTTCGACACCACAATTGCCGCCTGTTCCTTCAAAGCCGGAGAAAGTATGCGGCAAGCCCATGAAATGTCCGATTTCGTGTATAATAGTCTCTTTGGTATAGCATTGGCTATTTCCCGTAAGAGCAAGCACATCAAACTGCGGTGTAAAATAACCGCACAAACCGGGCAAGTCTCTGAAATTGTAAATATTGATGGTATTATCTTCGGCTGTAATCAATTTAATGGTGCCGAGTGCGCCATCAGTCGTCCAATTGTCGTTATCCCATGTTTTCATGTCGTTGATGTAGAGATTGATGTCGTGTTGAGCAAAAAACTCAATGACTTCACAAAATACATTTAAGGTCGTTAGCGGATCTACTCCGCCCGTTCCATTAGTATTTCTCATATTGTGCAAAGTCATAGGGACATCATACATAACCCCTGACTTGGTAAGCGTACCGTTCAGACGCTGTTCTGTGATGCTTTGCACCCTGTCCATCATTTCTTTGGTGAACTGTGTGCCACACCATTCGCTAGGTATTTCGCTTTGAGAAAAGCCTGAAAAACTGATACTTATGAGGCAAACTGTTAGTAATTTTACAATATTCTTCATGTACATTTGTTTTAATTTCTTGTAAAATTACCAAAAAAAATATCAATATGCTGTCGAAAAACAGACAAATTGAGACCTGAGACGTGAGAAATGAGAAATGAGATGCGAGAAATGAGATGAGAGAAGAGAGACGTGAGAAGCGAGACGAGAGACGAGAGACGTGAGACGAGAGACGAGAGACGTGAGAAATGAGATGAGAGAAGCGAGAAGCGAGACGTGAGACGAGAGACGAGAGACGTGAGACGAGAGACGTGAGAAATGAGATGAGAGAAGCGAGACGAGAGAAGCGAGAAGCGAGACGAGAGACGTGAGAAGCGAGACGAGAGACGTGAGAAGCGAGAAGCGAGAAGCGAGACGAGAGACGAGAGACGTGAGAAGCGAGAAGCGAGACAAGAGATGTGAGATACCTTTAGGGAAGGCGAAAAAAATAAGCTACCCACCTGAGTCGTATTGAATCAGAATATCCCATTTGGGCAATTCTGGATTTCGTTGAATAAATTTACTAAGTTCTTTGATTTCTTCGTTAGTTACTTCTATGCCTGTTTGATA
>CALCMV010000337.1 GCA_937967535.1 uncultured Saprospiraceae bacterium | reverse complement strand
CAAATCGAAACTACGGTTGTTGTCTGCCTTTGCACGGAAAGTAATCGTGTAAGTTTTGCCTTGTTCGAGTGTAACGCCACTTTGCGAAAATCCTGCATCCCAGGCGTTTGCCCCTGCATTGATGCTTGTAATATTGGCTGTGCCACCCGAAGCAGAAGGGGTACAATTCCATGAACCCCAAGCGGATATATCGTTATCAAAATTGCCATTACTGATAAGTTCGCAATCGCTTTGTATGGGTGTACCTGTACAATTGCAGTTGCCGTCTTCTACGTCATTTTCAGTGTTGGGATTGTCGTCGTTGCAGGGTGTACCTGCGGTTGGGCATGAGGGATTTCCTGCGGTTGCCAAAAACGCTATCATACGCACATAAGCCCCTTGATAGGTGATAGAGGGTTCGCTGATTTCCCATGAAGCATCGGGCCAACCTGTGTTGTAATCCAAGTAACTTTTCTGTGGAGGTTGGTCTTGTGGTGGCGTGGTACTGCCTGAAAAATCCTGATTAGCACCGCCTACGATGTAGCCGGGAGCAGGTGTATTGTCCCATTGAGAGCCGTCTTTGAACCACTCGTGGTACATTTCATTGGCGCAATTATCGCCGCCATAGTTGTACATATTGGTCAGATAAGTGATACCAAGCGGATTGACACCGTGCATGTAATGCGCCATGTCTGCCGTTCTTTGTTCGTAAGCTGCATGGCTATCCGAATTGATTCCATACTTTACTAAGAGTTGATTGAGGGCACCAATACCGGATATTTCGCGGTTACTTCCCCAACTATATTCGGGCATTTGTGCGCGATACAAATCAGCATTAGCATCAAAACCGTAAAAGCCGTTCCAATTGCTGTTAGCATTATTTTGTATGGAGTTTTTAATTAAGTTAGAAGTGTTGTTATCCTCAAGAGTAGTGTACAGAAGGAGTGCATCATTGAGGGGCATGTTGTAGTGGTCCCAATAAGTGCTATTAATTTGTAGTGGAGCGTCGTTTATATTATTGATAATGTATTGATTATAGGTATTATTTCCTGTTAATTCAAATAAATAAATAGCTGCCGCCAATGCGCGTTCGCGTTGAGTAATTATCGCCCAATCAGCATCGCCTGACTTGATAACCTGGTCGTCGCAAGTCGCATTTAATTGGTTGTTATTGAGTGCAGGAAGGACGTGATTCCATGAAGTTTCGGCGCGGCTGCGGAGTTCTTGTGCAAAGCCATTCATGCCGGGAATATCTTGAAATACCTTCGCTGCATGGGCAAACATTCCGGCTACTGCAATGGAAGCCGAGCTACAAGTAGGTCCGTAATATCGTGGGTCGGTATTGACGTCGGGTGGCACTTGTGCGTTGTCGTTATGACTGATGCTTCCCATTTTAATGTGCGTAGAACCGTCGGAATTATTCATTTTGAACATCCAATCCAATTCCCATTTTATCTCATCGAGAATGTCAGGAATACTATTAGCGGATTCGGGTATATTCCAATTATCACCAAAAACATCCGGGTTTTCCCGATATGCCCACAACATATCATGCACCGGACGATTGGCAAAAGTGATGTACTTGTTGAAATCTCCGGCATCAAACCAACCGCCACTCAAATCCTTTTCTGTGGAAGCATCGTCGGGGCTTTGATAATAGCGAGAATTGCTGTCTTGTTGCTGAAAAGCTGCGCCGCTGTACTGCCAGTTGCCTTCCGCATAAGGCGCGACTTTGGCAATGCCGCAACGGTTGTAATAAAACATTCGCGTAGCCGCTTTGAGTGCATCATTATAGACATCATCACGGATTTCAAATTCGTAAGAGCGTACATTATTCCCCGTATCATAGAGATAATATGTACCCACCGCAGTCACGCCCGAAAAATCGAACCACCAACCTTTATCGCCTGATTGTGAGTGAGTTGCGCCACTATTCCAAGCCTGTGCGTTTCCACTGAATACGACATTTCCGCTTGACCACTCGCGTACTTGGTATGTACTGCCGGGCGTAAAGGATTGGTTGGCATTATAGCCGATTTGTGGGTTGCTGATGACGGCTACTTTTGAGGCATTGGGCAGATAGCCGAATTGATCTACTTTGATGAAATTGCTTTCAGGGGCAGTCGGTTGGGCATATAGCATACCAAGTACGCTTACCAGAATTAGCGATAAGACTAATCTTAGTTTTGTAATAATCATGTGTTAAATAAATATACGTTTAATAATCATGTTTTTGCCGATACAAATATTCGTATTGGATAAAAGGGAATCAGGTCATTGGTAAGTAACGATAAAATAATAACTTCAAGATTTGGACGGCTTCTTTTGCGCTTATTTTCCTCCTTGAAAACAGTTATTTATCCAGATAAACGCCTATTTCCAAGAAGAAAACTAAGCACAAAATAACCTCGTCGAAATCGTGAACTTATTTTTTTATCGTTACTAAGTCAGTATTTGAACCTGACTATCCAATTCCCTTGACTACCTGATACCAAAGTTTAATAACTGTTGTAATCAGACAAAAGGTGGAGTACAATTAATCATTCTCAACATAGCAAGGGCTATTATGAGAAACCCATAATAAGGAATGTGAATTTTGGATGTGTGTGGAAAGTTTGTAGATTGAATACGGAGAGTTATAGTTTTATATCATTGTTTAATTTATAAATATTCTATTTATTTGTAGAAATTTGCTATTAAGACGAAAGGTTTATCTGAGGTCACATAATTATTTGTTTTTTAATTAATTATAAAATATATTTACCGTTATATTTTTTTAATAAGTAAAAATAATACCCTGTTAGTTTGAGTACTTTCCTCTTTATTACCTTATTTTACAAAAGGTTAACAGTTTATTGTTTTTAAATTCACCAAAAAACATTTGCAAAGTACTTATACGTATAAAAGTAGCAATTAATCTCAAAAAGGTTGCATTTAGTTATATATAATGAGTGAATTTTGAATGAGTGAATGAATGAATGAGTGAGTGAGTGAGTGGTGAATGAGTGAATAATTAATGCGCCAATGTGATAATGTGGTAATGTTCGACTCATCAGAAAAGCCTATTTTAATCAAAATTTAATTGAGACATGAAAGAAAGAGCATACCTCGCGGTATTGACAGGTGCGGCAATTGGCGGAGTCGGTGGTTTGTTTATCAAGGCGATGAGTATTCCTGCGACTTCGATTGCCTGTATACGTATGATGGTGCCTTGTATGCTCTTGGGCGGGTGGGTGCTGTATACGAAAACGCGCATTTTTCGCGGTAATTATAAGGTGATGTTGGGTGGCTCGGCGATAAATGCTGTGCGGCTGTATTTGTTTTTGGTAGCGTTCATTTATACGTCGATTGGCAATGCAATTATTGTGTTTTATACTTGGCCTATTTTCGGAACTTTGTTGGGAGCTACCTTGCTCAAAGAACATATTACACGACAACAAATCCGGCTGCTCGGACTGGCATTTACGGGTATTGTTATCGCTTATTCCAATCAGAAATTTTCTTTTGATAATCAGGATTTTATTGGGATGACAGCAGCGATTAGTTCAGCATTTTTATATGCACTCACAGTGATTATTTTCAAAACAGAAACCCCAAATTATACGCGCAATGAAATTGTTTTTTACCAAAATATTGTTGGCGCATTGGTGTTTATTCCCTTCTTGATTTTTAATGAACCCATACCTACTGCGAGAGATGTAACTTTGGGCATTTCTTATGGTTTGATGGTAGGTATTGTGGCTTATAGTTTTTTCTTTTTCGGCTTGAAATATTTGGATGCTTCCCGTGCTTCGATGTTGACCTATGTAGAGGTGGTGAGTGCGGTGTTGTTGGGATATTTGTTCTTGGATGAAGTGTTGAGTTGGAATATGATAGTGGGTGGCGGATGTATTATTTTGAGTACGATTTTATTGAGACTTGAGACGAGAGAGGTGAGACGAGAGAGGTGAGAACAGAGACGAAGGTGTTCTCTTGTCTCTGTTCTCACATCTCTGCTATCTTTTCCATCAACCACCGTTTGTCACTATTTATCTTTTGGTCGTTGAGTTTGTCTTTGATTCGTTCAATATCCTCCGGCTTTGCATTGATATTGTGTCGGGTACGGTAAAGCGCGATAAGGATTTGAATGAAGTTTTTGTAGCCTCTTTTGCTTTTGGGGGTGATGGACTGATGGTTGCTAAAAAAGCGTTCTGCCGAACGAAAAGCCTGCATGGTGTATTCGTGGTATTCGGTTTCTTTTTGGTATAAACATTTGAGAATCAACAGGCGCGTATTGATGTCGTAAACAGTGTTGACCTTATCGACCTGAATAAATTTGCTATGAGCAGTTTCGTAGTCTTTTTCATAGAAAGCAATCACACCAAGATTGAAACTATATACACTCTCCCGAACTTCTTTACGCATAAATTCTCTGTAATACTCCAATACCTTCCTTGCCCAGTCGTATTCTTCTACGCGACAAGCCATTGTTACCATGTTTTTAATTTGCCCAAGTTGAATAAAATTATCTTCGATAAAAAGATTTTTCTCATGCATAATTTTCTGCAAATCAAACATTTTTTTATTATATTCTAAATATCCCAATCTAATTTGACCTGCACAATGGACATTAGCAGTTGCATAAAAAGTTTTCAATAAGTGAGTAGGTACTGATTCTGTATGTTTGTCGAGCAATGCCAATAGTCGTAAATAAGTTTTGGTGTCATTTGCCTCCAGAAGCGTGATGCAGGCATAGAAAAGTTGAGCAATTGGATGTTTGGCATATTTCGGATGTTTTAAGAGCGGGGCAATGCCCAATTTAAGTTCCTCTCTGTTATATTGTTTTTTTGAAGAAGCATACTGAAGTGATAAAGCGGTATTGTATAAACTTAATTTGTTGATTAAATAATACATATCCAACTCACAGACGACTTCAGGCAGATTGTCTTTCGCTATCAACTTTCCCGTTTGATGAAGATAATTTAGCTGCTCTTTTTCAATCGAATACTTTCGATAATGATAGTTTTCATCTATCTTTTTTTGTTCATCAAGGCTTTGCTTATCGCCTTTTATTCGCCTTTCAAACAGGCTTATTTGTCGGCGACCCAACAGGATATTGTATAGCAATTCATTCTTTTGCAATTCTTTTTTATTAATATTTTCAATCACTAAAAAACGCTCTGCCAAACGCAGCAAAGTACTCATCTTTACATTTAGATGGCTGCGTTGTTTTTTTTCTAATGTTTCTTGCGAGGTGGGCAAATCGGTAAATACTTGACGATACACTTTCACTTGCAATTGAGGTGTAAAATCTGCTCTGCCCAATACATACTTTTTGAGTGCATTCAGTAGTGAAATAATATATTTATCCGGATTAAAATATCTGCAAGAAACAACTTCTTTCAAGCCTTTCAATTCTTTCTCCGAAAAGGTATTTAGTAAATCAACACATAAAAAACGTTGCTTTTTCATTATTTTTGATATATTTTTAATGAAATAAATACAAGGTAATTAGTTTTTTATAAAATAAAATAAAAATAATACTTCGTGTCAGTGTTATTTTTTCTCCAAAAATACTCAAAAATAACTATATACATTTGTATTGCAGTCATTACGGAGTTCCCGTCCACCCTGAATAGACAACATGCCTCAAATGATTATTTCTTTCTAAAAAACAAAAAAGTAATACGAACTGATATGAAAAAAATTCTCTACGCGCTCATAGGATGTCTGTTATTTTTCACAGCAGAAGCGCAAAAAAATACGACAAAAACCCTTAAAATGGAGTGGACACATTTTGAGGGTTCTCAGCAAAATAGTGCTGTACAGCTCGCGCAGAACAAATCTGCCTTGCGACTTAGTACAAATGATGACCTCCAACTACTTTCTGTGAAAAATGATGACTTGGGTTATCGTCGTTATCGCTACCAACAAACTTACAAAGGCATCCCGATAGAAGGTTCAATATACCTGCTGCACGAAAAGGCTAACCGCACCAAAAAAGCCAACGGAAAACTCATCCGTCAGATTAACCTCAATACATCTTCCGGTATCAGCGAGGCGGCTGCTCTCGCGGCTGCTTTGCGATACATGGGAGCTGATCTGTACGCATGGGAAGATGCTACACACCAAGCCCTCATAAAGCAAACGGAGCAATGCGAAGACGCGACTTTTTATCCTCCCGGTGACTTGGTTATTATTGACCCCGAATTTGGACAAAACCCTGACAACTACCGCCTTGCGTATAAATTTGACATTTATGCCATACAGCCACACAATCGTAAAATAGTATATATTGATGCCCAAAATAGTACCGTGTTGACGAGTATAGACAGGCTGCATAGTTGTACGGATACGCCTGCTTCCGGTGCGTCCAATTATTCTGGCACAGTTGATTTTACGGCTTGTCAGGAAAATGGAACACATACACTCAAAAGTCACACCAATGGCGTTTTCCAACAGGTATTCAATACCAATAATACTTCGGAGAATCCCGAAATTCCTTTTGAAGATGTCGATGGTTTTTTTGATACGGACTCCTCAGCAGTCGATGTACATTTTGCTACTCAAGCAACCTGTGAGTACTTTAGTGACAAATATAGTCGAAACAGTTTGGACGACAATGGCAGACCGATATTGAGTTGGGTACATTATCGGAACAGCTATAATAATGCACTCTGGACGGGAACATACGTGGTTTATGGTGATGGCAATGGTGAACGATTCAGTGCGCTGACTGCGCCTGATATTGTAGCGCATGAGCTGATGCATGGGATAACCAATTTCTCTGCTAATCTTATAAACTGGGGAGAGTCCGGTGCCTTGAATGAGTCCTTTTCTGATATTTTTGGAGAGGTAATAGAAGCCTATATAAATGATGATAATGACTGGATAATAGGCGCGGATTTTACGACGGAGCCAGGCAAAAACGGCATACGAAATATGCGTATGCCCAATGATGACCTTATGCTCACGCGCCAACCCGACACGTATCAAGGTACTTATTGGCAAACTGGTCTGTTTGATAACGGAGGCGTACATTTTAATAGCGGCGTACAAAATTATTGGTTCTATTTGCTCTCCGAAGGCGGTAGCGGCATCAACGACAATGGAACTCCCTTTAACATCGAAGGTATCGGTATGGAAAAAGCCGCCGCTATTGCTTATTATAATCTGATAAATTATATGACTTCGACTTCGCAATATGAGGATGCGCGTGCAGGTGCTATACAAGCGGCTATCGATTTGTATAATGCAGATTCGGATGAAGTACGACAAACAGAAGCAGCTTGGTGTGCCGTAGGACTGGGTGATTGCGGTACACCTGCCCCCACTTGTAGGCTGCGCGACTCGCTCGCACTTGTTGATTTTCAGGCTACACTCACCGGAAACCCTTGGACTCAATGGGACTTGACACAGCCTATGGATACATGGGCTGGTGTCCGTTTGAATGAAAATCAATGTGTAGATTCATTGGTTATAAAAGAAGGTAATCTGAACGGAACACTCTCTCTGAGTATTGGTAATTTGAGTGAACTGAAGATATTTAGTTTGGCGGAAAATTATATTAGCGGAACGATTCCAAGCACTATTGGCAACTTAACTAATTTAACGTTTTTATCTTTAGCAGAGAATAATTTCACTGGTAATATTCCACCTGAACTTGGAAACCTAAGCAATCTGGAATTTTTAGAATTAAGTAGAAATCAACTAAGTGGCTGTTATGCTGAAAATCTCAAAAACCTCTGTGACCAACTAACTTCACATCCCAGTAGTATCAGTAGCAGTAATAATTTTGATGCCTCTTGGGAAGATTTTTGTAGCACCAATGAAGGTATTTGCTTTGAAGATTTACCTTGCCCCATACGCGATTCGCTCGCATTAGTTGACTTATACAATTCGACTAACGGACAAGGCTGGACAGTATCATGGGATTTGTCAGCCCCTGTAGATACTTGGGTGGGTGTCAGGCGCAATATAGAAGGCTGTGTAGATAGTATTTCAATAGGAGTCAACCAACTATCAGGTACATTGCCTACATCAATAAAATATTTAAGCGAATTAGTTCATTTGGGTTTGGGTGGCAATGAAATAGGCGGTACTATTCTGCCCGAAATTGGTCAACTCATCAAGCTCACCAACCTCGGTCTGGGGGGCAATAATTTTACAGGTGGTATTCCATCCGAAATTGGAAACCTAATCAATCTCGAACAATTATGGTTAGGTGGAAATAACAATTTGGGTGGCAGCATACCGCCCCAACTCGGCAACCTGACCAATCTTACACACTTTGTATTGAATGACTGCGGACTCACAGGTAGTTTGCCTAAAGAACTTGTAGGACAGACCAATATATTTTACTGGAGATTATTCAATAACGACCTAAGCGGCTGTTATCCATCCGAACTCGCAGTGATATGTGGTCGATTGCGTCCGGGATATAATGGAGATGACCAAATTAGCGATGGTAATAATTTTGATGCCTCTTGGGAAGATTTTTGTAGCCTTGGCAACGGTACATGTCCGCCACCCACTTGTCGTGAAATAGACTCACTCGCGCTTGTCGATTTTTTCCATGCAGCCAATGGAAACAACTGGTATGCAAGTATTCGATGGGATTTGAATCAACCCATAGATACTTGGTACGGCGTCACCCTAAACGACAACCAATGTGTAGATACATTATTGATCAAAGAAAAAGATATTAACGGAACGCTCTCTCCAAGTATCGGAAATTTGAGCGAAATACAACTTTTAAGTTTACCGGAAAATAATATTGGCGGTTCGATTCCAAGTAGTATTGGCAATTTGACTAATCTGACGTTCTTATCACTGGGCGATAATAATTTTACCGGAATTATTCCCTCTCAAATTGGCAACCTAAGCAACCTCACACACTTAGGACTGAGCCATAATGCGCTTGTTGGAAATATTCCGTCCGAAATCGGCAATTTAACCAACCTGACGCTCTTAGCTCTATCCCATAATCAACTCAGCGGTTGCTATGCCGACAATCTGGCAAACCTCTGTAATACCTTAGATACCTTTTCAATGACTAACCTCATTAGCAACGGCAATAATTTTGATGCCTCTTGGGAAGATTTTTGTAATAATAATGAAGGAAATTGTCAAGCTGTGTGGCCCGGCGATTTTAACAATGATGGCATCGTAAATAATATAGATGCCATATTCTGGGGGTTTGCAGCAGGCAACACAGGACCTGTACGCCCCAATGCCACGGCCGATTGGCTAACCCAGCCCGCATCGGAATGGCAGCAAGATGCTGCCGATATCAATGGCAAATACCAAGATGCCGACGGCAATGGCTTAGTAGATACCGCTGACCTTCTTGTACTCGTACAAAATTATGGACGCACACACAGTCCGCCCGAATATACAAACACAAGCAGTCCCTTACAATTTGCAGTACGACTCCTCAGTACCAGGATAGATTCGAGTGGGCTTTTTGCTCACCGATTTGGGATATACCTATCTGCTTCGCACAACACCTCTATCAGCGCACATGGATTGGCTTTCAGTCTTGACATCAGTGATTTGCCCGTAATTGATACAGAGTTGGACGTCAGCACTTCGAGTCTGCTTCCTTCAGAAAGCATCAGTGTATATGACAACAACCAAAAACTTCATATTGGGCTTACTCGTACCGATAAAAATAACCAGATAATTAGCATCGGAGATATAGTAGCCGAAGCTATTGTAGTCGTCAAAGATGTACAATCCGGCGACCCGTTTAATGTCAGTATTGAAGGAGGTGGTCTAGCATCTACCAACGGTATTATCAATCCTGTTAGCGGAACATCTTATTACGGTATTTTTGGCGAATCAGGTATTGACATTCCCATTTCACTGTCAGCAAATGTAAGGCACGAGCAATGTAATACGCCCGGAAGTATCAGTATCGAGGCATTGGGCGCACCGCCTTATACCTACACATGGAATACAGGTGCCAACACTGCCGAAATCACGCACCTGACAGCAGGTACATACACCGTTGAAGTACACGATGCTAATGGGCAGCAGCAAAACCTAAGCATAGAAGTGGATGCCGCCCCTCCCTTGTACGACCAAGTCGGTAATGAAATAACCTGCAACTCACATATCTCTTGGCTAAATCCCCAACTTAACGTGATACTCGAAGGAGCTTATGATGCCAATACAGGTATGATGAGCAACTACTTGAAACAATACGACCTGCTACCCGATATTCAACCCTACGCCAATCTCCCGTGGAATTATAACGGACAGGAAGGAAATGGCTGGACAACTGAAAGCTACCCCAATGATGCCGTAGATTGGGTCTTGGTTTCCTTTCGTGATGCACAGAATACAAATAGAATTTATGCAAAAACGGCAGCAATTCTAAGACAAGACGGCAACTTATTTTTTCCAAACAACAGGTTTTTATCAGCAGAAGTGGCAGACTCCATCCACCTAGTCATTCAGCATCGCAATCATATTGCCACCATGACACCGGAGCCATTGCTTATCAACAATCAACTCATTACATACGACTTTAGTTTGAGCGATAGCTATCGCACATCGGCAAGTACAGGGCAAAAACAACTGCCCGATGGTACTTGGGTCATGTTGGCAGGAGATTGTAATGCATTTGATAATACAGGTTATGACATCAATGGGCAGGATAAATCAATGTGGTCTGATTACAACGGTGCTTTTAATGATTATTTTGCTCCTGACCTCAATTTAGATGGCGATATCAATGGACAAGACAAATCACTTTGGTTTGAAAATAATGGCTTGAGTTCGCAGATACCTAAGTAAAGTTTAAGTTTAAGTTTAAGAACAAGTTTAAGTTTAAGAACAAGTTCTCCTGATAGCTATACGGGACAAATTTAAGCCTCTTTCGGAGAGATAAGCAACATTGCAAATTTATCGACAATATGTTGGTTTCAATTTTTTTTTAAGTGCCTAATTCTACATTAAGACTCTAAAATAACTTGATTATCAGTTATTTGTGTATGTTTCAGTTGATTTTATTTAAATGAAAAATAAATACATTTAATTAAATTAAATTTAAAATACACACTGCACGAATTGCTTAGTTTTGCAGTCGTTTTATTATTAAAATGAACATTTAAATCGCGCTGATATAACTCTTTGAAAGTCAATAAATCAAGAGTCTTAATGTAGAATTAATATCAAAAAATCAATTAAAATATTGAATACTTGAACATAATTTACCTCTAAATACAAGTAGACTTTGGACAAAATGGGAATTAGGTAACTGGGAAATTAGGTTTAAAACTGTAACTCATTGATAATCAATGGAATGTTTTTATTATTAAAACAAAATAGTTTATTAATTATTTTATGTAAAACTCTAAGAACGAGGGTTTTACCGAATTTACAGATTACCCAATTTCCTCTTTCCAAAGTCCAAAATACAAGTAGCTCCAAAATAAACAGCAACATAGCTTGCAACAAACACTTTTAGCTCTGTCTATCTACACTTTTTATTATCTCATTTAAATCTATTTCACCTCAGTCGTGTCGGTCTTTAGCTTGCTATAAGACCGAAAGGAATCCTCATGTCTGAACTGAAATGAAGGGCGGATACCGAAAAGCCTGAAAATGAATAGAGTAGGTACAAAATTTTAAAAAATTATTATGAAAAATACAACTTCATTACGTGTTAAATACACATTAATTGGCTTGTACATGTTATTTTCTATTATGAATCTGTGGGCGCAACCAATCGACATTACTTTGTGTAATTACAGTCCGATTGCAGCTCCAATTAATATCAGTGGGATTACCCAAAACTTATCCGGTGTCACTTATAATGAGGAGACGAATACACTATTTATGGTTGGGAATGGTCCTTTAGCAGTTTATGAAACAGAATTGAATGGAGATTTATTAAGGACAATTCCGCTCTCCGGCTCTAACTTTGACGATACGGAAGGCATCGTACATATTGGGGGAAATAAGTTTGCAGTATCAGATGAAGAATATAAGCGAATTATATTTTTTGACATATTACCTACAAACAGCATTGCATTCGTCGGTTATGTACAATTACCTGATGCTTTCGGTTCTTGGGGCAGAAAGAACAATAAATCTTTAGAAGGTCTATCTTACAATCCTGTAACCAATACGATATATGTAGTAAAAGAAGGCGGAAACGATGATGGAATCCAAATTCCTAAAGGATTTTATGCCTTTGAACTTCCCACGTCATTTCCTCAAACACTTTCGGTAGCCGAGGTGGAACAACTCTGTGATATTGACAATCATCCTTCTGACTTTGGTGATTTGGCAGGGCTTCATCATTTGGGACGTTCCTTTCCGGGCAATAATGATTATCTATTACTGAGTGAAGTGGATACAACCTTAGTCCACATTAGTGAAAATTGCAATGAAGTTGGAAGGCTATCACTAGCCAATATGAGCCAACCCGAAGGTGTTGCTATGGATAATAATGGAAATATCTATGTTGTCGGAGAACCTAATCAGTTATTAGTAATAAGCCCCAATCAATCTCCAGAGATAACAAATATTCAGATAACTACAGATTGTGGTAATGGTAATATAGGATATCGACTCACGCTGGGCAATCTGGATGCTGCATACCAATACGATATTTTTTATACGACTGATTTAACTTCAAATACATGGCAACCTGCGGCTCCGAGTGGAGTCAATGTATCAGGAAGTACCAGTATATGGGTTGATTGTGGTGATAATGATAGGGATACCGAAGACAACCTCTTTTACAGGATAGAGGGAAGGTGCGACTCCGACAACGACGGACTCTCGGATGCCTTTGAACGCTTGAGTACAGGTACAAGCCCGTATGAAATAGATTCAGATGCCGATGGAATTCCTGACAGTATTGAAGATTCAGATTGTGATGGTTTTACTAACGCCGATGAATATACCAACCCATTCATGGGAGCTATTTCAAATTGCAATAACTGCCGATATACCGACTCGCTGGCACTTGTTGACTTTTACAACAGTACCAACGGTACAAACTGGACGACCAAATGGGATTTAACACTCCCCATGAACACATGGCATGGCGTAATCCTAAATACGGATGGCTGTGTAGAAAGTATCATTATCGGACTCAACAATATAAGCGGCACACTGCCCACTTCTATCGGTGATTTGAATGAGTTAAAAATATTGGCTTTGGGCGGCAATGAAATAGGCGGTAGTATCCCATCCACAATTGGTCAACTC
>CALCMV010000336.1 GCA_937967535.1 uncultured Saprospiraceae bacterium | reverse complement strand
GGTAGATGCTTTCGCCAAATTGGGGCGCGAAAATCAAAAGCAATTGCTCAATTACGCGCTTTATTTTATGCGCGAATTTATGGTCGTAAAAATGACCCAAAATGCCCAAGTCCGACTCCAAGGCGACGAACTGACGACCGCACAAAACATGACAAAGGTCATCGAATTTGACCAAATAGAAAAAATAACTAAGCTGCTGAATGACAGTTATTACTACATCGAAAGAAACGCCAACCCAAAGGCACTTTTTTTGGATGCGTCTATTCAGTTGCATAAAATTTTACGGAAAAAAACGTAACACAGACATTCCTGTCTGTGCCAACGCACAACAGACAAGAATGTCTGTGTTACGCCAATTATAACAAATGGGATGTTCAAGTTGTGGCACCTCTCCGGGAGGTTGTAAAAATAACGGGCATTGCGCTTCGGGCGGATGCAACCGACTCAATACATTTGATTGGCTGTCGAATATAGACATGCCCGACACATACGATTTCAATATCATTGAGGTCAGTTTCAAGAATGGGGCGCGAAAAGGATTTTACTACAATCCGCCATACATCCGCTTGCTAACGGGCGATATGGTCGTGGTCGAAGCAAAAAGCGGCGGTTTTGATGTAGGACGTGTATCTTTGAGTGGCGAATTGGTGAAAATGCAGATGAAAAAGAAGCGTGTCCGCGAGGATAATTTTTTCCAAAGCGTTGTCCGAAAAGCCAATGAACGCGACCTCGAAAAGCTGCAAGAAGCCCGCGATACGGAGCGCGATACGATGATAAAATCTCGTGTCATCGCTCGTAATTTGGGCTTAAATATGAAGATTGGCGATGTAGAATATCAAGGCGATAAACGCAAAGTAACCGTTTATTATACGGCTGACGGGCGTGTGGATTTCCGCGAATTGATACGGCATTATGCCAAAGAATTTAAGGTCAAAATCGAAATGCGCCAAATCGGTGCGCGACAGGAATCGGCGCGTATCGGTGGCATTGGTTCGTGTGGGCGCGAATTGTGTTGCTCGACTTGGTTGAGTGGTTTTCGTTCCGTTTCTACGGCGGCGGCAAGGTATCAAAATATTGCCATTAATCAATCCAAACTCTCCGGTCAATGTGGTCGCCTGAAGTGCTGTCTCAATTATGAATTGGACACCTACTTGGACGCGCTCAAAGATTTTCCAAAACGCGCAGACCGCCTCGAAACTGAAGTTGGGGTAGCTTATCTCGTCAAGACCGATATTTTCAAGGGCTTGATGTACTATGCCTACCGCGACCAACCATTTTCCAAAACTCACCAACTTGATAAAGAGCGCGTCAAGGAAATTCAGAAACTTAATAAAAAAGGCAAAAAACCACCGGAATTAATTGATTACAATAGAGTTGAAATGGAATTTGCTCGGCAAGCAGAAGAGGAAGAAACAGGCTTTGTAGATGTAACCGGACAAATAGAGTTGCCACCCGAAGAGAAAAAACGCCGACGCGGTAGAGATGGGAAAAGACGCTCATCAGGCAGTTCGCGCGGGAAGTCTTCCGGTAGAGGGAAGGGTAGTGGCAAATCAGATAGCAAGAAAAAATCGCCAAAGCCACAACAGAAATCTTCCTCAAAATCAGGTCAGAAACCCAAATCAAAACAAGCACCCAAATCGCAACAAACGTCGAAGCCGAAATCAAAATCTGATAATTCGTCAAGTGGCAATCAACCAAAGAAAAAATCGGACAATAAACGCCGTCGAAATCGCAATAATCGACGTAAAAAATAATTTTTTAGTTCATAGTCCATAGACACCGCGAAGCAACAAGCCGTAGAGAAAATTCATGAATTTTTTCTACGGCTTATTATTTTGTAACTACTCATGCTCTTTGTTCGTCGTACTTCGTTCTATGTTGATTTAGAGAAATATTCACAACTTTGAAATTATTCGAGCAAATATACACTGTGAACGGTATAATTGCTAATTCATAGTTTTTTATTTTTCGAAAAATAAAAGTATAAATTGGCTACCCGTCTAAGTTTGCCTAACATTGATAATCAGTAATTTACAATCCCGTATAGCTTATCGGGATGTAATTCAGTTGATTGTGAAAAACTATTCACTATGAACTATCAATATGTTCGCCAAATTGAGTATTGAGTGTTTTTTGATTGTTAATTAAATATAATTTTAATTTGTATTAATTTAAAATTTAATTATTTACAAAAATAAAAATAAATAAATTACTCGCGTTCGATTTGTAATTTTTAATTTGGCGAACACATTGAACTATTCACTATTTAGACTTTGGACAGAGGAAATTGGGGAATTGGGAAATTAGGTAAACCCTTCTTTATTAGATTTTTACAAAAAATAATTAATTACATATTTTATTTTATTAAAAAAATCATTCAATTGATTATCAATGAGTTACGATTGTAAACCTAATTTCCCAATTCCCTAGTTCCCATTTTGTCCAAAGTCCAATCACTATGAACTATTCACTATGAACTATTCACTATTCACTATGAACTATTCACTATGAACTATTCACTATGAACCGATAGCCAAATTGCACGAACTATTATCAACTTGATGTACGATTAATTTGTTTTATGTATCTTGTGTGGATAAATGAAATTAAAAAAATTATAAATCCTAATCACAAATTAACAAATCACAAGTCACGACAACTATGCGATACATCTTACTTATTCTCTGCCTTTTGTGCGCCTTACCTGCATTTTCCCAAAAAAAATTCGACAAATACCGCGTCGAATTTAGCGATAAAAACGACAGTCCGTACAGCATCTTCAAGCCGCAGGAATTTCTCTCGCCTCGTGCCATCGAACGCCGCAAGCGATACGCCATTCCTATCAAAGAAAACGATTTGCCCGTCAATCCGCAGTATTTGAACGAAATACGTGCCAGGGGTGCAAAGATTATCAATAGTTCCAAGTGGTTCAACTCCGCTATCGTGTGGGCAGAGCGTGATACAATTGCCAAGATTGAGGCATTGCCCTTCGTCAGTCGCATCACACCTGTAGGCAAATACCGCCCCGCGTACAACAAAAATAAAGTTCCTGCCCGCAAAGCCTCCCAAGAATACGAGCGCACGCCCGAACCCTACGGCTACGGCGCAGCCCAAATCGGGATGCTCAACGGACACCTGCTACACTACATAGGCTATGCAGGCGACGGGATGCTCGTAGCAGTACTCGACGGCGGCTTCACCAATGTCAATATCATGCCTTTTTTCGACTCCCTACGTGCCGACGGGCGATTGCTCGAAAGCCGCGACATGGTTTTCGGAGACCATTATGCGTATGAGGCGAGTTCGCATGGTTCGCAAGTACTATCAACGATGGCTGCCAACCTGCCCGGATTGATGATTGGTACTGCGCCCGATGCCACCTATGTATGTATTCGTACCGAAGAAGTCGGCTCAGAACTCGTTGTCGAAGAAGACAATTGGGTAGCCGGTATCGAATACGCCGATAGCCTCGGCGTGGATGTATCGAATACCTCGCTCGGCTACACGACTTTCGACCGAAAAGACATGAATTACAAATACGAAGATATGAACGGAGATATTGCCCTTGCCAGTCGTGCCGCCGATATTGCGGCATCCAAAGGCATCCTTGTGGTCAATAGTGCAGGCAATTCGGGCAATGACGCATGGAAATTTGTGGGTGTACCTGCCGATGGCGACAGCGTAATGGCAGTCGGAGGCGTAGATAGATTTGGAAATAAGGCGAGTTTCAGTTCATTCGGACCGGGGGCAGAGGGCGAAATAAAGCCCAATGTATCGGCAATGGGCTTGCAGACCGTAGTGGCTTCGCTAAACGATTACGACATTGGCGGGGCGAGTGGTACATCCTTTGCATCGCCCATTATGGCGGGTATGGCGGCAGCATTGTGGCAGGCATTTCCCGAAAAAAATAATATGGAAATATTCGATGCCATAGAGCAAAGCGGCTCGCAAGCCACTGCACCCGATTACGAACTCGGCTTTGGTATTCCCGATTTCTTTGCGGCTTATATGATGCTTTCAGATGGCTTGATTCCTCTTGCCGATAAGCCCTCTTTCATTCAACCCAAACCTATCAGTGAGCAACTTTCTTTTTTATTGTTAACAGAAGAAAATGAATTAAATCATCTTGAAATTAATATTTATAATATTTTTAATAAAAATATTTTTTCAATAAAAAAGAAATATCCCGCAAATACAATTGTAGAAGAAAGCATACCGGATGCCGGAGATTGGCAAGAAGGAGTGTATCGTGCTGATATACGTTTGAATGATATGAGGTATCAGATAGGATTGATAAAAGAATAACTGTATGGAACAAAAAAAATGCGTTGGGATAGTTTGAATAATATTATTTAAACTATCCTAACGCATTTGAATTTAGACTTTGGACAGAGGAAATTGGGTAATTTGGAAATTCGGTAATCCCGATAACTATCGGGACGTTTTTAGAATTTTACATAAAAGAGTTAGTAAACTATTTTAGTTTAATAATAAAAAACATTCAATTGATTATCAATGAGTTACAATTTTAAACCTAATTTCCCAGTTACCTAATTCCCAATTTGTCCAAAGTCCAATTTGAATATGCTCTTAGAAATACATTATTGCATTATCAAGGCTGCGAATTGAGTTTGACAAGGCGTGTAGTTTGTACATTATCATTCGCGGAGATGCGAACAAAATAAGTACCCGGTGGCAGCATAGACGGGTCGAAATCTACTTGATGATAACCCGGATATTTATTGCCTCTGAATACTTCCATCGCCGATTGTCCCAACATATCAAATAGATGAATATTAATCTCAGCATTTTCATTGAGCGTGAAATTGACCGAAGCGAAATCGCGCACAGGGTTGGGAAATACCATAAGTTCATCAAAAAGAGGAACCACATCTTCTACATCTGTGATTTCAGAAGGATGTCTTGCTCCGGTGTCTATGATGGCTTCTTCTACATCATCAATAGCTTGTTGTGTGCTACCCAATCCGACACCATAAAATACAGTACCGTCAGGAGCAATAACTGATATTGTCGGATAGCCCTTAAAGTAACCATAATAATTGTCTCTGTACGGGTCGGCAGCTTCCGGTCCGCCGCCTTCATTGCCTGCGGATGGGTAAGTAGTGCCAAAGGCTTGGTCGTACTCCAAAAGTTTATCGTTGTCATCAAACCCCAATTCGTCAGTGCTAAGTCCGATAAACTCTACATCGTATTGTCCTTCACCCCATTCTTCATACAGTATTTGGAGTAAGGGAGCAACTTCCTGACAAGGTGGACAGTCAGCAAAAAACAAATCTATGACGACCGTTTTGCCTTGGTCAAGATAATCTTCATATAGTGTATGCTCTATTCCATGTGCATCTGTGATTGTAAAATCAAGTGCTGTTTGTTGTGCAAAAGAGAGATTGACACACAGAATGAGTATAAAAAATATATTGCGTAATTTTTCTACCATAACAAATCTGATTTTGGGTATTCACAATTTTCTGTTCTAAAGATGCAAGTTTTATTGCTGTAAAGCAAGTTTTCTATATTAATATGTCTGTTTTATGACCTTATACGGTTGCATGCAAATAATGTTTTTCATAAAAAAGTCAATTTTTGGGGAACTTATTCGCACTCCAAATCGTAATTGTGTCCGTAATTCAATTTTACAAATCTAAATTTAAGAACGTGTTTAAAAATTCAAAAGCGATTTTTTGAGGATTTGATAAATTGAGAATTGGTCAAGATATTTGTGGTAAACAAATCATAAATATCTACATGCTATGGTAATGATACGAAGAAGCCCCTTTAGACGTAAAC
>CALCMV010000335.1 GCA_937967535.1 uncultured Saprospiraceae bacterium | reverse complement strand
ACAATAGTCCGTGGTGAATTTTAGCTGTTATTTTGACTAAAAAAACCATGTAGTAGCAATAAAAACAATAAACTATTGATAATCAGTCAGTTAGTTTTTTGTTGTAGTAGTGATTCTTCTAAAAATAATTAAAGTAGAGTGTGCATTTGCCCCTAAACCTACATTTAATTAGCTATTTGATTTTATCACTCACGTAAATGCTTGAATATCAAATTAAAAATCACCACGGACTATTGTAGACAAATACCAAATGTAAAATAATTTATTTTAAGTCAAACACAAGCATGTGTTGTGTTTTTACTGGAATTTTTAAAGCTATTTTAAAATACTTTTGTATCGCAAAATAAATGCGAGTTCTTAATTTTGCAATATTTCAACATTTGCATTATTCATTCCGAAAACTATCGGGACACAATATTTATCAAATTACTCATTATATTCTGCAAATTTTATTTTATGAAGAAAATATACCCCCCTGTGATATTGTTTTTGCTGCTCTTATCCTATGCGACTTTCGCTACGGGTAATTATCATTCATCCAATGACAATCCTCCATGTACAGCAGAAATTATCACAACAGACCAAGAAGTTTGTGATAACTTTTTTCAGGTTATCGCTACACCGCCCGAAGCAGGCGAAACAGGGATGTGGGTAGGTCCGGCGAATACTAGTTTTGCCGACCCTATGTCAGCTACTACATTTATTACCAATCTCGGTGCTGGCAATAATACCATTATATGGAGAATATTTGACAGCTCCGGTACACAATGTAGTGAGGCTCAAATTACACTTATCAATAATGAGGTGCAAACCACTCCCATTATCTTAACTGATAATAACGAAGAAGTTTGTGATGAAAACGGCTTTCAGGTAGTAGCTGAAGGTCCTTTACTTCCGGGTGAGGTAGGCTCATGGTCTTCCGACAATCCCGATGTCACATTCACCCCACCTAATGGATTGGAAACAACTGCCGACAATCTCGGACCGGGCAATAATGTTATCTTTTGGACAATTTCCAACAACTCATGTTCTGCCAATCCTGCGTCTATTACCGTCATTAATAATGAAGTGGTCACGACTGCGGCGATTGAGTTGTTTTCAGCTACCGAAAGTTGTGTCACTGATGGTTTTGACCAGATATTTGCCAACATTTCCGACCCGGACAACCAACTCGTTCCGGGTGAAGTCGGTACATGGACAGGACCTTCGGGAGTTACCTTTTCTCCCAACTCCGAAGCACCTACCATAGACGGTTTGTTGCCGGGAGATAATATGCTCGTTTGGACAATCAGCAGAGGGAATTGCCCTACCAATTCCGATGTCATTACCATCACCAATAATGAACCTAATAATGTCAATATTAATGTAGGCGACAGCGACAGTGCCGCTTGCGCCGACGACGCGCTCAACCTTTCAGCCGACCCGCCCAATGCCGACCAAACAGGTATGTGGTCAGGTCCGGCAGGTGCAGTATTTTCCCCAAATGCAAGCATGCCTAATGTTA
Source organism: uncultured Saprospiraceae bacterium (assembly GCA_937967535.1). GTDB lineage: Bacteria > Bacteroidota > Bacteroidia > Chitinophagales > Saprospiraceae > JAHDEO01. The sequence goes on along the minus strand of CALCMV010000335.1, from coordinate 8,053 downwards.
GCGTGACAGGTACACCCCCGGGTGTTCATCAATTTTTCTGGACACTCACACAAGGCGGTTGCGACCTTTCGGACTCCATCCAAGTAGAGATATTTGACCAACCCGCTTTTGGGAATCATATGGTCAATAACACATCTACCGTTGGTGGAAGTGACGGCTCAATTGACTTTTGTTTGGAAGGTGGTACGCCCCCCTTTGATGTAGTATGGGAGCCTTTCGAAAATACAAATGTAATCAACCAAACCAACGACAATACCTGCCCGGGTACCAGCTTCAATTTAGGCGGACTTTCGGCAGGGGTTTACATGATTACCATAACGGATGCAAATGGTTGCTCTGATATTCTCGGTGATGACCCCGACGAGGAAAATACGGAAATCATGGACCCCGATTGTACGCCTTTTAATTTTGGTCTGGTCACAAATACCAATGAATCCTGCGACGAATCCGACGATGGTACTATCACCATTGAAGTATTGAATGGTCAAGGAGCTATCATTTATTCACTCGGAAATGTCAATGGTATAGCGGATGTCATAACTACCGAAAATCCCTTTACATTTACAAATCTACCCGCAGGAGAATATAATTTATTCATCAGTGATGAAAGACTGTGTACCGATTCATTCATCGGCAATCCGGTAACGGTGACAGCACCCGCCCCGCTTGAAGTTACTCCTACGGGTGTACCTACGGCTACTTTAGGAGGAGCAGATGGTAGCATTGCAGTCTGTATCAATGGTGGTACAGGTCCTTACACCGTTACTTGGACTCCCTCCGGTGCCGGTTCGGTAAGTCCCGACCCCAACCAGAGTAACTGCGATGATAATCAGTTGATTACAGGCTTAACTGAAGGTGACTATGATGTTATGGTCGTAGATGCCAATGGTTGCGAATTTAGTTCGGAAGACATTACTGTAAATCCTCCAATATGCGAAATATCTTTAGATGTTTCGGATATAGCAATAAGTAATGTATCTTGCAACGGAGAAAATGATGCCAGCATCACAATAGGCGGTGTCACCGACACCCCTCCACTCGAATATAGTATTGATGGTGGAGTGACTTATTTACCCTCCAATGTTTTTGATAATCTTTCTCCGGGAAATTACTTAGTATTTATCAGAGACGGACAAGCCTGTACTGCCGGGCCCGTAAACATCGAAGTTACAGAACCCGCGCCGCTTGCTGTTGACCCTACAATTATCAGTACTTCTACCGTAGGAGGCAGCGACGGTCAGATTCAACTTTGTATCGAAGGAGGTACACCACCCAATTCCTTAGTATGGACACCTTCAGACGTTGGAAGTGCAGGACCCTCTACTGACCCCACTTGTGATGGAGAAGCACTTGCTATTACCGGACTATCGGCAGGTGTATATATGGTGACGATAACAGATGCCAACGGTTGTATGGAAATATTGGGAGATATTGATACCATTAGAGTTCCCGACCCTGAGTGTCTCTCTACCACCGAAGTGATTTTTATGGATAATTCCTGCGGAATCAGTCCTACCAATCCTTCTTTCGACGGTACTATCGAAGTGACTATCGTAGGAGATGCCCCACCTCCTTTCATAATAGATATAGGCTGTGATGTTGACCCTGTTACGACCAATGAAATCACTACTACATTCACCGGTTTGCCACCATGCAATTATGTGATACAAGTGACTTCTGCCGACAATTGTATGATTGGATTTAGCGGAAATCCTGTGACGATAGATGCCCCTGAAATATTGAGTGCGCCATTTACCATTACAGAAACCTCTACGGTAAGCGGTAGTGATGGTGAAATATGTGTAGAACCGATGGGAGGTACACCGCCTTATACGGTCGCTATTTGTGACCAACCGGCTACGCAGGGTGGAGCTTGCAACGGCTATTTTGTAGGCGGTTTGTCAGTTGGCGATACTTGCAATGTATTGGTGCTGGATGCCAATCTTTGCGAATCTACGGGAGTTCTTTTCATATCCGGTCCTGATTGTTCGAGTTTTTCTGCCGAATTGGACGGTATGAATGGCGTTATGGGTAGCTGTGCCGAGTCAAATACAGGTGCTATTAATTTGAACGTCATGGGCGGTCTCGAACCATACACTTTTAATTGGAGTAATGGTGCGACCACCGAAGATGTTTCAGGTCTGCCCGGTGGCACATACACCGTTACAGTGAGCGATTCGCAAGAATGTGAAGTCCTCATTGAAAGTATAGAAGTAGAAACATTTGACCCCGTAGATGTAGAACTCGGTGTTACGGTAGATGGCATGTTTACCACAATGGGACCTTTCCAAATCGTAGATGATTCTATTCAATTGGGTATTGACATCAACTTCGATATAGGCTCTGTCATGTGGTCGCCACCGGATGGTTTGAGCGACCCTACTTCGCCAAATCCAAGCGCATTGCCTTCCGAAACAACTACTTACACCGTAGAAATCACCACAGCAGAAGGCTGTATGGCTACGGCAGAAATCACCATAGAAGCAGATGTAAGTGTCGTTGTCCCTACGGGTTTTACACCTAATGGCGATGGCAATAACGATACCTTCTTCCCCGTCATTGACGGAAATGTAGAAATACTCCAGTTTAGTGTGTGGAATAGATGGGGAGAAAAAATATATGACAATCCAGAACCACCCGGATGGGATGGTTTTTATAAATCAGTCAAACAACCTTTGAGTACTTTCGTGTACATACTGGAGTTCAAACTGCCGGGAAAAGACCCCGAAATACTCAAAGGAGATGTTGTATTAATCAGATAAAAAAAAGTGATGAGTTGCGGGTTACGAGTGAGCAGGTTTATAGCCACACTCGTAACCCGACACTCGACACTCGCTATTAAATATTAAAGAATGATAAAACCAATACTTCATAGCATTCTCTTCCTGCTAATTTGTTCGGTGGGTATATCCACGATGAATGCACAGGACATACATTATTCGCAATTTTACCAATCACCCCTGTCGCTCAATCCGGCATTGACCGGACACATGCCCGCCAAATTTCGTATCAATGGCATGTACCGCGATCAGTGGCCCCAAATTCTGGCAGGTGGTGCCACCTTTCGTACTTACATGATAGGATTTGACGCAAATCTATTGCGTACCAAAAACCGATATAATTCACTCGGATTGGGCGGTCATATTATGAACGATGAAAGCGGTGCAGGAAAATTGAATACGACCGAACTCATGGTTTCGGCTGCTTATCACCTTGATTTGCAACAAAATATGAAATACTACATTTCAGCAGGTTTGCAAGCAGGAGTTATAAATAAGCGATTGGATGCAGAACAAATTCTTTTCGGAGACCAAGTAGATAGTAATGGTGAAGTCACCCTCCCTACCAACGAAATCTTTGAAAATACAAGTATTTTCATGCCGGATTTTCGCTTTGGACTCACCTTTGCAGGCTTTCCTTCATACAATACGCGATACAAAATTGGTGTGGGGCTATTTCACCTCTTACAACCTTCCGAAACTTTCTTAGGCATACAAAATAAATTGCCGCTTCGCATAGCAGCACATGCCGAAGGACGATTTGGGGGCAAACGCCTCGGTATCGAACCCAGAGCCTTTTTCCAAACACAAGCCAGAGCATTCGAACTTGTTCCGGGTTTGTTGTTTGATATTCAAATCATAGAGAAAGGCTCTCTATACTTAGGTGGCGAAGTTCGTTTGGATGGCAGCGTGGACAGAGGAATCGGTGCTGATGCAGGTATCGCCGTTATTGGACTCAGAATATTGGACTGGGATGTAGGTGTGAGTTATGATTTCAATATTTCGGGATTGAACAATGCCACCAACGGACGTGGCGGTCTTGAACTTTCATTACTAAAAATATTCAGAAGAGCATATAAAGTTGAGCCAATTCTTCCGGCTATCCGCTATAATTAATTTTGAATTTTGAATGAATGAATTTTGAATAAATGAATGATTTTTGAATGAGTGATTTTTGATTTTAGATTCACATGATAAAAAAGTAATTTAAAATTATTTTCTTGAATAAAAATTATTATAAAATAATTTGATGTATAATTTTAAATGAAAAATAATAGTTCAATTTATCTAATTTAAAATCAAGAATCACCCTATCTGAAATCATTCAAAATTCAAAATTCAAAATTCACTCATTAATAAACAAAAACATGAATAAGTTGATTCATAAAATTACATATATATTACTGATAATTTGTAGCGCAGGAATGCTTCAGGCACAAGTGGGTTTCGATCAATATACTTGGGAGGAGGATTTGGAACGTGCGCTCAAATTATTGGAAGAATCCAGTTACTATAACGCAACGGAGTACATTCTGAAAGTCATTGAAGTACGTTCTGACGAGCCACAATACGTTCATTTACTTGCTGATACGTATAATAAAGCGCGTGATTACAACCTCGCAGCGCAGTACTACGGTACGCTCTTGCAGACAGATGGTATAGATTCCATCTTGGGTGTGCCCACCTTGCGTTATGATTATGCCCAAATGCTCAAAAGAGACGGGCGTTGCCGCGAAGCCATTGACCAATTCAATCAGTTTATAGATGGTTTTGGAGGCACACAAGAAGAAAAAGATGCTTACGATGCAAGAGTGAAAAATGAAGTGGCAGGTTGCGAATTATTTTTACAAGGACCAAAAGACGGTGATTATCCTATTATTGGCGATGTAAATGTACTTGAAGCGGGCATTGGTAGCGGCTACACCGAATTTGCGCCCTATCCGGCTTATAACGATTATCTGATATTTTCTTCTTTAGAAACTGACGAGTATATTTTCACGAATATTGACAAAGTAAAATCCAAAATTTTCACCGCCAAAAAAGTGGACGACGCATGGGTACAGCAAGACGAACTCGAAGGTCCATTCAATAAAGTCGGCGAACATACCGGACATGGCACATATGCCTCCGATGGCAATGCTTTCTACTTTACGCGCTGTCCTTCATTGGATAATAATTTGGTAAAATGCCAAATATATTACAGCCACAAAGTCTTAGATGAATGGACTGAACCCCTCATGCTTGGTTCCGAAGTCAATACAGAAGGCGGCGAAAGCACTACGCCACTCATCGTGAATTTTGAAGGCGAAGAAAGACTCTATTTTACCTCCGACAGAGATGGCACAACAGGTGGAACGGATATTTGGTACGCTACCATGATTAGCGACAGCACCTTTACGCAAGCCGTCAATCTTGGCAGGAAAGTCAATACCGTTGGCAATGAAACCACACCTTATGTGGCATTGGATAGAAATGAATCTTACCTGTATTTCAGTTCCGATTATCATCCCGGATTTGGGGGCTACGATGTATTTCGTGCGCCTATTGGCAGCAACGGCGTAGATGCACCCGTCAATTTGGGTACCAAAATCAATACCGGTGCAGATGATATGTATTTCATCATGAATGAAGACCAAGACGAGGGCTTCTTAGTATCCAATCGTGCAGGGGCTACACACGTAGATAATGCGACATGTTGTGACAATATCTATCGCTTCTCGCCCGTACCGCCTACCCCACCTGCCGTTACGATTAAAGGTACGATTTGTGATGCCGATGATTATAAAAAACCACCGCTTGAAGGCGTTGAGATTCGATTATACGATGTAACTACCGGCGAAGATGTTTTGGTAGGCAAAGCCGTATCGAATCCTGAATATAAATTTGAAAATCTTGAAATAGATAAAGATTACGTCCTCATTATTGACCAAAAAGGATATATTCCGGTTGAGCAACCTGTCAGTACGAAAGGTGTCGAAGATGATAAAGTTATCACAAAAGACATCTGCGTATCCAAAACAGGTATGATGGTCAATGGTACGGTCTATTCTGACGATGGTACGGATGTGGAAATTCTTCCGGGTGCTACGGTCACGCTTTACGAAGTCATGGAAGACGGCACACTGCGCGAGATTGAGTCTGTGATTTCTGACGAAAATGGCGATTATTCTTTCTTCCTGCCCGAAGGAAAAGACTACCGCATCGTAGCACGTAAAGACTGCTATCTCAATACAAGTACCGAAGATTTTACGACCAAAGGACTTGATACACAGACCAGTATCAATCGTGACATCTACATGAAACTGGATGCACCGATTACCTACCGTTTGGATAATATCTACTACGATTTTGACAAAGCTACCTTGCGCCCCGAATCTATCGTGGCATTGGACAAACTGCTTCGTTTATTGTACGACAATCCGCAATTGGAAATCGAACTTTCCTCTCATACAGATAGTCGCGGTGGCACAAAGTACAATCAAAGACTTTCCGAGCGCAGAGCCAAAAGTGTAGTTGACTACCTCATCAGCAAGGGTATCACGCCACAGCGTATGAAGCCTGTGGGTTATGGCGAGTTGGTGCCTATCGCGCCCAACGAAAATCCTGATGGTTCGGACAATCCCGAAGGTCGTCAGTTGAATCGTCGTACAGAATTTAAGATTATCAGTAAATCGCCTTGTTATCCGGGTGGCTATTCGCCGAAATCAAAAAATTAATACAGGATAATTCACATAATGCGCGTAGAGAAAATTTATGAATTTGCTCTACCAAATCAAGATAAAAAGCCTCCGCGATTAGCGGGGGCTTTTTTATTGTAGGCTATCAGTCCGGTGGTAATCCGCTAAATTTTATTTAAAATCATTCTAAAAAGACGCATTTATCACGAAAACGCTAGACACTCATTCGCATAATCGTGTTAAAACATTTAAATTTGGGAAAAATTAGATAGTCGATGGTCAATAGTCGGTAGTCCATAGTAAGCATATTTCACATTCAACTATGAACTATCAACTAAGAACTATTGACTAAAATAATTGTAAAATTATTTTTTTTATGTGGCTAATCAATCTACTTACTTCCTCAATAGGAAAGAAAGTTATCATGAGTCTGACGGGCTTGTTTTTGTGTAGTTTTCTTATCGTACACTTACTGGGGAATTTACAATTACTTTCTTCCGATGGTACGGCGTTCAATGAATACGCCAAGTTTATGACCAGCTTTGCGCCCATCAAAATTATCTCTTACGGGCTGTACGCCATGATACTGCTACATGCCGTATTGGGTATTGCGCTGTGGAGTCAAAACCGCAAAGCAAAGGGCAGCAACTACGCTGTCCGCACCACAAAAAACACCACATTTACAGGTAGAAATATGGCACTGCTTGGGTCTATTATGTTCATTTTCATTGTATGGCACATGAGCAAATTTTGGGCAGCTATGAAATTCCGCCTTGACCCTGACGCAGCAACCGGACTCAAAGATGTGTATGGCGAAGTCGCCGCCGCATTTGGTATTTGGTGGGTCGTTGTGTTGTATGTCATTTCGATGATAGTCGTTGGTTTGCACCTACATCATGGCTTCCAAAGTGCCTTCCAAACATTAGGCTTGAATCACAAAAAATACACCCCACTCATCAAAGGATTCGGAACAGGATTTTCCATACTCATTACCATTGGATTTTCTATCATTCCCATTTGGATGTACATTCAATCAATCAGCTAATAACGGTTAATGATTTTAATGGTTAATGGTTAATGGTTAATGGTTAATAATTAGTTTTCGTGTAGTATTTTTTTATTAAAATTATTTCAATTTATTTAAAAATAAAATTTATAATGAGCATAATTTCTTGCTAATTAGTATTTTATAATTCATTACGAAAGTAAATTATTAACCATTAACCATTAACCATTAACCATTAAAAAAATTAACCATTAAAAAAATATCATGGCACTGAATAATAAAGTACCCGCCGGACCACTCGCCGAAAAATGGACGAACTACCGTTCCAAGATGAACCTCGTTGCACCGAATAATAAACGTCGATTGGATGTTATTGTCGTCGGAACGGGACTTGCCGGAGCATCCGCAGCTTCTACGCTCGGCGAATTGGGTTATAATGTAAAATGTTTTTGCTTTCACGATAGTCCGCGTCGCGCACACAGCGTAGCCGCGCAAGGCGGTATCAATGCCGCTAAAAACTATCAAAATGATGGCGACAGCGTTTACCGATTATTTTATGATACGATAAAAGGCGGTGATTACCGTTCGCG
>CALCMV010000334.1 GCA_937967535.1 uncultured Saprospiraceae bacterium | reverse complement strand
GTGCTTCCAGCCCGTGCCTCGCGTATATATTTGTAAGGCACGGGCTGGAAGCACCGTGCTACGGTTCACTTGGGATTTGGAATTTTTTTAAAATTTATGCCAAAGTTTCATACACTAACAGTCAAAGAAGTCCGGCGCGAAACGCCTGATTGTGTGTCGATTGCATTTGATGTGCCGCAGGAGTTGAAAGCGGATTATCAATTTGCACAGGGGCAATATCTGACCCTTCGTACTGATATAAATGGCGAAGACCTGCGTCGCTCGTATTCGATTTGCAGCAGTCCTTTGGATGCAGAATTGCGGGTGGCGGTCAAGCATGTCCCGCAAGGGCGTTTTTCGACTTTTGCCAATCAAAAATTGCAATCGGGCGATACCTTGAGCGTGATGACACCGATGGGAAAGTTCTTTACGGCACTCCATGAGCAACACGATAAACACTATGTTGGTTTTGCGGCAGGAAGCGGTATCACGCCGATTATGTCCATTATGAAAACGGTCTTGCAAAGTGAACCTAAAAGTCATTTTACGCTCTTTTATGGCAATAAAAATTTTGAGTCCATTATTTTTCGGGAAGCAATAGAAGCCCTCAAAAATCAGTACATAGGCAGCTTGAGCGTTCATCATGTTTTGAGTCGGGAAACGCTGGGTAGTCCCTTATTTAATGGCAGGATTAATGCAGAAAAATGCGAACAGTTTTGCAAAGTTTTTTTCGATGCAAAAGAAGTAGATGAATATTTTTTGTGTGGACCGGAAGAAATGATTTTTGCCGTAAAAGATACTTTGGAAGGCTTAAATGTTGACAGCAAAAAGATTCATTTTGAATTATTTACCACAGCAGCAACAAAAAATGTAAAGCCAAAAATCAAGCCCGACCACTCCCCTACTCCATCCGAATCTGACAGCCAAATTACCGTTATTTTGGATGGCGATGCCTTCGATTTTCCGCTCAATGCTGTTGGCGATAATATCCTTGATGCCGCATTAAAAAACGGTGCAGATTTACCCTTCGCATGTAAGGGCGGCGTGTGCTGTACCTGTCGTGCAAAGGTACTCGAAGGCAAAGTGGAAATGGATGTGAATTATGCGCTTGAAGCAGATGAGATAGAAGCAGGTTTTGTCTTGACTTGTCAGGCACATCCGCGAACCGAGAAAGTTATCATCAGTTTTGACGAAAAGTAATTTTGGTGTTGTGGTTTCGTGGTTTCGTGGTTTCGTGGTGTTGTAGTTTCTTAGTGTTGTAGTTTCTTAGTGTTGTGGTTTCGTGGTGTTGTGGTGTTGTGGTGTTGTAGTATTTTTTTGGTTAAAATATGAGTCCACATTAGAAAGTATAGAAATTCAAAAAAGTTGAAATTTTATTTTTATATTAAAAAAAACTACAATGAGAAAAAAGTAAATAATTAATATTTTTTTAGTTTTTAAAGAATTGATAATAAATTACTTATATAATATTATTTAAATTGTAATTTTAATTAAAAAATTAAATTTCAATACAATGCGAAATTAGATTTCGTTAAAATGGTTTTTTCTTATTTTTAATGTAGATTCAAATATTTATTGAATATGGCTAAAATTGAAAAATTTGAAGACCTTGATTGTTGGAAAGCTGCAAGGGAGTTGACTAATCTTGTATATGAGGTAAGTGAGAAAGGAAAATTAAGAACTGACTTCGATACCAAAAGTCAATTTAAACGTGCAGCTTTATCCTCAATGAATAATATTGCGGAGGGTTTTACGCGAGTTTCACAAAAGGAATTTATGCGATTTTTAGATATTGCCAGAAGCTCTGCGGGAGAAGTTAAAAGTATGACATATATTCTTGATGACCAAAACTATATACCAAAAGAAGACATTGAAACATTACATAAAACAGTAGATAAAACAATCAAGTTGACACTCGGTTTGCTCAGATATTTAAGAAATAAAAATAAGTAAAACCACTACAACACCACGAAACTACGAAACCACAACACCAAATCCATGGGACGAAAATCTATCAACAAACCGCGTATTGAAGACCCGCAAACCAAGTCAATTTGGTTGCGGAAATTAATGCCTTTGCTTATTAGTGGTAAATTGCATGGAGAAACAATGGCTACCATCGCCCAAAAAGTGGGGGTGAGTAAAGCCACTTTTTACAAACATTATCATTCCAAAGAAGCCCTACTCGCCGATGCAGTAGATTTGAAAATTGAACAAATATCGCGTTTTGCTACTTTATTATTTGATGAAAGCGAATCGTACCTGAATCGCTATTCGAATGCCCTGCATACCGCTTCGGAAGAATTGGCAGGCATTTCCAATAATTTTTTGATTTATTTGAAACAAAGACACCCTGATTTGTGGAAAAAAATTGATAATTTGGCGGACTTTGGAACGCAGTGTTTTCGACAATTTTATGAGCAAGGTATTCAGGAAAATATATTAGAAAATTTTGATGTCAATGTGATGGCACTCACCGACAGTATCATCATTCACGCACTGACCGACCCTCGAATTTTAATAGAAAATAATATCACAATAGCAGCTTTTATTAAAGAATATTTTGAAATGAAAAGTAAGGCGATTTTTAAGACGGTGGACGGTAGGCGGTAGACGGTAGATGGTAGACGGTAGACGGTGTAGTTTTTTTGTGTTTTTTTTATGCGAAATATATTATTTTTTATATATTTTAAAAATAATAACATTTTGAGATGACTTTTTAGAGCATGTTATAAAAAACAAATATTTTTCATCCATAAAAAATTAACACTATGAAAGATGATACTATTCTTGACAAAAATGTTTTTGACAACAAGCAAAACCAATCGTTTGAGACGTACAAGACCTTTGCCAGTCGGGAACAGGCAGATGACTATATTGAATTATTGAAACAACATGACATCCCATATTCCGCTGAAACACCCGAACTGCTTCTAACAAGCACGATTACAGGTTCTGCGATATTACCAAAGGTGGTACTCAAATTGCATCCAAGCGATTTTTCCAATGTAGATGCCTTGATTGAACAACAAATCATGTCATTTGGCAGTGCGCCGAAAGATTATTATTTGAGAGAATTGGATAATGATGAATTAGAGGAAATTTTGGAGAAACCCGATGAATGGTCAATACAGGATGTCACGATAGCTAAGTTGATTTTGCGAGAACGAGGTATTGAGGTCAATGAGGAAGAAGTCGCAGAATTGCGTCGCCAAAGAATATTTGAAATTCGGCGTGGGAAAAAAGCCAATCGTGGGATAATGTTCCTTTGGTTTTTGGCGATTGCTGTTGGTTTTTGGTTTATAGGTGTAATTGCTCTTGTCGGAGGAATTGGAATGGGATATTACTATAAATATGACAAAAGCACCGACCCGGAAGGAGATAAATATTATACATTTGAACCTAAAACGCGAGAATATGGTCAGTTAATTCTGATTGCAGGTGGTATCATAATCATCATTACATTTGGAATTTTATATATAATATCTCAAAATAAAATTATTTAAAACAACAATAGAAAATCAGCAGTCAAAGCTATGAACAAGGAGCAATCGACAAGCCAAGAAAAAGAAACAGCAAGCCTAAAAAACGACCTCCTCCTACGTGCCGCACGCGGCGAGGCAGTAGAGCGTCCGCCGGTATGGTTGATGCGGCAGGCGGGGCGTATTTTGCCACAATACAGGGAGTTGCGGGCGAGTTTGTCGGGCTTCAAGGAGTTGGTCGAAACGCCGGAATTGGCTTGCGAAGTCACCATTCAGCCCATTGATGAATTGGGGGTAGATGCGGCGATTATCTTTTCGGATATTTTGGTGGTGCCGGAGGTGATGGGCTTGCGCTACGAGATGATTCCGGGCAAAGGACCGATGTTTCCGATGACGATTCAGATAGAAGAAGATGTGGACAAACTCATCGCCGGCGAAAAAGCTGCCCTGCAATTGGACTATGTGTATAAGGCAATCGAACTGACCAAAGCTGCACTCAATGGACGTGTACCACTCATTGGTTTTGCAGGTGCGCCCTGGACGATTATGGCGTATATGTTGGAGGGTTCGGGTAGCAAAACTTTCTCCAAAGCGCGTCGTTTTCTTTACAAAAAACCTATCTCGTCACATGTTTTATTACAGAAAATAACCGACACTACGATTGATTATTTACGTGGTCAAATCAAAGCGGGGGCAGACCTCATACAGGTTTTTGATTCGTGGGCGGGTATTCTTACTCCCGAACAATATCGTATCTTCGCACTGCCATATATACGTCAGATTTGCGAAGCGATTACGGAAGTTCCGGTAACGGTTTTTGCCAAAAATGCTTGGTTTGCCTTGCCCGAAATCGGTCAATTGGATTGCAATGTAGTTGGTATAGATTGGAATACGACTCCACAAGAAGCCCGTCGCTTGGTGGGCGAAGACAAGACTTTACAGGGCAATCTCGACCCTTGCCTTTTATACGCCCCCGAAGATAAGATTTGTGCCACTACCCATCAGATGGTACACGATTTTGGCAAAAAATATATCTGCAATCTCGGTCACGGTGTTTATCCCGATACGCCGCTAGATAATGTGAAAATTTTTGTGGATGCAGTTAAAAGTTTCACTTTTGACTCATAATGCGACAATGATAATGAGTAAATTTTGAATGAGCGAATGAGTGAATATAATGCTGAAACGCTACAATGCAATATCAAAGAAAATATTGTAGCATGATAGCATTAACACTAGAAACATTCAGTCATTCAAAATTCATTCATTCACTCATTCAAATGAAAGAATTAATACACAATTTTATTGCAATAGAAGGCAATATCGGGGCGGGTAAAACAACGCTTTCGCAAATGTTGGCGGAGGATTTTGGTACGCGCTTGATTTTGGAAGAATTTTCGGACAATCCCTTCTTGCCAATGTTTTATGAAAACCCTGAACGTCATGCTTTTTCTGTCGAATTATTTTTCATGTCCGAACGCTATCAACAGATACAACAAACGATGCTCGCCCAAGACCTTTTTCAACAAAAAACTATTGCAGATTATTTTTTTATGAAAACGCTACTCTTTGCCAATACAACGCTTAAAGGCGAGGAGTACCGTTTATTTCAACGTTTTTTTAATATCCTCAATGCCAATTTTCCCAAACCTCAATTACTCATTTATCTGCATCGTTCGGTAGAAAAAGTCATCCAACAAATCAAGCATCGCGGACGCGAATATGAGCAGGAAATTTCGGCAGATTATCTCCTAAAAATACAAACCGCCTATCTCGAATATTTTAAAGTCGAAACCGATATTCCTATCCTAATTTTGGATGTAGAAAATATAGATTTTGTCAATAACAAACAACATTATCATATCATACGCGACTGCATCAATCGTTCTTATACTATCGGTACGCATCGGATTAGTATGACGACTTAGTTCATAGTTCATAGTTCATAGTTCTTAGTTCATAGTTCTTAGTTCTTAGTTTGTGCTTGCCTGTAATAAGTTTACATAGAGTTGGCTACCCGTTTAAGTTTGCTCAACTTTGATAATTAATAATTTACAATCCCGTACCGATAGCTATCGGTATCGGGATGTTATTCAATGAATTGTAAAAAACTAAGAACTATGAACTATGAACTGGCAACTATGAACTGATAGCCTAAGAGTTCGCCTTCATATCCGTCACATCTAATGCAAATCCTATATATTTGGAGACTTCGCCCTGCTCATTGCGTTCAAATATGGTGACTAATGTGAGCAAGCGACGATACATGCCGTTTTTGTGTTTTATACGATGCTCAAAGCGGTTTACTTCGCCATCCTTCATATTTTTGATAATTTCAAGTTCTTGCACCATGCAGGATAAGTCTTCGGGGTGAGTGATTTTGACCATAATATTATCGCCCATATTCTGTATTTCTTCGGTATTGTATCCCAACATTGTCGCGAGTTCTTTATTGGAGTATTCATTGGACATAGTTTCGAGGTTGAATATGTGCAGGACACCGGGCATGACCTGAATCATTTTTTCGAGCATCCGTTTAGTATCTGCCAAGTCTTTCGTGGTTTTGATGTCTGCTTGTGCATTTTTTATGTCTGTAATATCCAGTCCAAAGCCTATATATTTGGAGACTTCGCCTTCCTTATTGCGTTCAAATATACTCACCAGACTGAGGAACCAACGGTACTTACCATTTTTGTGTTTTATGCGATATTCAAACCGATTCACTTCATTATCTTTCATGCTTTTGATAATGTCATTATCTTTCATCATGCGAGGCACATCGTCGGGGTGTACCAGTTGAGCCATTACGCTGCTCCTCAAATCTTTTATCTCTCCTCTGCTGTATCCGAGCATTGTACCGATTTCATTGCTTGTATATTCGCTGGATAAGTTATCAAGGTTGAATATATGGACAATACCCGGCACGACCTGAATCATTTTTTCGAGCATCCGTTTGGCTTCTCCCAAGCCTTCCACTATCTTACTGTTTTCTTTAAGGGCAAGTCGTAGTTGTTGTTCACTTTGTTGAAGTGCTTTTTGCTTTGCTCTGGCTTCCGTCAAATCTAGGTAAGTGACGACGATTCCCTCAATTTTATCCCCTTCGATAATATAAGGAGCTATTTTTCGCTGAAACCATCTATCATCTTTTTCCAATTCTTTTATCTGCGACAAGCCGGTTTTGAGTACTTGTCTGGCTTCTTGAGCAATGATTTCTCCATCTTTAAAATCATTGATAGAGCGACCTATATCTTGCCGCATAAAATTGAAGTGTGTTTTTATGGAGCTATTGTACCGCCTGATTACCAGTTTTTCATCTAATAAAAATGTGCCGATTTGTGCATTTTTCATGAAGTATTCCAAGTCCTTATTGATTTTGTTGAGTTCTTCGTTTTTAGCTTGAAATTCGGCGTTCATACTGATGAGTTCTTCGTTGGCGGATTGGAGTTCTTCATTGGACGCGAAAAGTTCTTCGTTGATGGCTTTGAGTTCTTCGTTGGAGGTATCTACCTCTTCCATGATGGCTTGGAGTGTTTTTTTGTATTCGATGAGTTCGGATTCCAGTTCCATAATCTTTATCTCAGGCGCGGAAATCGTACTGGGAATGTTTGAGGAGCCGGATGTATCATTGGTTTTATCATCATTAAAAACAATCAAATAGCCTTCTTCTCTATTTAAAGGATTGATTAAAAGAGGTTTGACAAGTATTTTGACAAATTTTGTACGCCCCTCTCGTATGATGCGAATTTTCTTTTCAGCGGCAGCTTCGTTCTCTTTTTTTACTTTGCTAATGGTGGCAACTATGACGGCAGAAAATTCGGGAGAAACCATTTTGAGCAGGTTCAAGACCAGTTTATTTTCGGAAAAACTCAAATACTCTTTGTACTGACCAAGTGCTTCGAGAATGTTGTAGTTGGTATCAATCAGCACACAAGCAGCCTGCGAATCCTGCAATAATGCCATACATATCAACTCAAAGGTCACTTTACTTTTTCGGATGTTGGGGTGTATGGGTTGCACCTTCGTTGCTCCGGCGTAGGAGTGCAAAGTGTTGGTTTTCTGGAGAATGAGTTGTTTGGAAGCATCAACATTTTTGTAGAGTTTCCACTTGATACTGATGATTTGGAAGGCATGGTTGAGTTCTTGTGCCGATTCGCTGTTGCCCAATAGCATATAGCCGTTGAATTTGAGCGAAAACTGAATAATCGTTAAGACTTTTTTTTGCAAAACAGGCTGCATATAAATCAGCATATTTCGACAAATGACCAAATTCAGACTGCTGTAAGGCGCGTCTTTGGTGACATCGTGCGGCGCGAAAATAAGCGACGAGCGAAGCGTCTGCCCCACCACGAAGTTTTTGCCTTCTTGTTTGAAATATCTTTTTAAAAGATGTTCGGGAATATCTTTGACACTGCTTTCGGAATAGATACCTTTTTTAGCCGTTGCAATCGCTTTTTGGTTGATGTCTGTTGCAAAAATCCTGAAGTTTTTACGGACTTTTTGTTCTTCTGCGTATTCATTCAGCAACATCGCCAGCGAATAAACCTCTTCGCCCGTAGAGCAGCCTATCAACCATATTTTTACAAAATCGTTCCCCTCTGTCTGCTTGAATAATTCGGGAAATACCTCTTGGGAGAGTAGCGCAAATACAGGTTCGTCACGAAAAAAGCGAGTCGTACCAATCAAAAATTGTTGTGCCAGCACCTCAACTTCATCATCATTTTTAATCAAAAAATTCAAATAGGACTCCACTTCATCTATACCCAACATACCCATGCGCTTTGCGATGCTTCGGTGGATAGTCGGGCGTTTGTAATAGATAAAATCCTTGCCGTTCATACTCTTTATGAGCGACAAAATCTTGAACACCGTCTCCGTTTGTCCCTCAAAAAGCATCTCTTGCTCTACCCTTGCTATATCAGGATGGTTGATACTTTCTATGAGTTCTTTGTACATGTCTTGGGGAGCAAGTATATAATCGGTCAAGCCGGCTTGTATGACACTCGAAGGCATCCCACCAAATTCGGCAGATTCGGGCGATTGTACGAGTAGCAAACCGCCATAATCTTTGATTGCCGCCATACCAAAAGTACCATCAGACCCCGTACCGGATAAAATCACGCCCACAGCTTGCGCCTTTTGGTCAATTGCCAATGATTGAAAAAAACGGTCTATTGGCAAATTCAAACGTCGGTCTGCTTTTTTTTCCAGCAATTGTAATTTGCCGTATTTAATGGTCATATCGTATTGATTGGGCATTAAATACACATTATTGGGTTTTACCGTTTGATTATGTTTGGCAGTATGTACAGGCATTTTGGCATGTCGGGAGAGTAGCTCCGGCATCATGCTCTTATAATCTGTCGGAAGGTGTTGTATGACTATATAAGCGATATTTTTGGCAGGCTCGGCGTATTCAAAAAAATCTCTCAAGGCTTTCAAACCACCCGCCGATGCACCAATGGCAACGATGAAGGTATCTTCGCCTAATATATTTCGGTTGCTGTTTTTCGATATTGATGTATTAGTATCCATATTTATATGATGTACTAAGATAATTTTTTTATATTGAAAATCAAATCATTTTAATGTTAATTTTAATTTGGACTTTAGAGAGAGGAAATAGGGGAATTAATTAGGCTGACGAAGACACAGTTTGTTATTTATCATTAAAATAAATATTGTAATAAAAATAATTTAAAATAAAATACAAATTAATACATTATTGATTATAGCATGTTCGTCAATTTTGAATGAAAAATTTTGAATAAAAAAAATATTTAATTTGTTAATTTTTAATTATCAAAAAAAAGCAAAATTTAAATTTATTTGTCATTCAAAATTCATAATTCAAAATGTAAAAGGTGTAGGACGCGAGACTAAGTTATTTTTTTATATTTTATTGATTATGAATTTATTAAAAATAAAAAAATAAAAATGTTTTGTACACGTACTACATTCTGATAGTTATCGGAATTTACAT
Organism: uncultured Saprospiraceae bacterium; assembly: GCA_937967535.1. Classification (GTDB taxonomy): domain Bacteria; phylum Bacteroidota; class Bacteroidia; order Chitinophagales; family Saprospiraceae; genus JAHDEO01. Next base: position 934 of record CALCMV010000334.1, on the reverse strand, counting down.
TTTACAACTTGTCCCGACGAATGACGGGATTTATTATTTTACATTTTACATTTCAAAAAACACAAAGAAATTTAATTTACAATGTATTAAGTCAACACAGCTCTACAAATTTCCATTTCTCCGCATTTTAACTGATAAAACTGTTGGTGATTGAAAATATCTACAAGATCATTTAATCGTGCCTGACCTACAAAATTAAGGTCAATTTGGCGAGGGCGAATTGCTTTGATATTGGGCTGTATATCAAGTATCCATTCGAGATATTTGACATTATTGACGTGATGCAGCAGGTCGAGGTCACTTTGCCTAACTATATGATTGTCAGTTTTTTGCAAATTTTCAGGTATTCCAATTTTTTCAGCCGCACCGCAAGAGGGTATCCGGTCAATAACAGGAATTTCGGCTTCGCTTTTCAAGCGTTTTGGTTTGTGCGTAATGGCATCTATGACGACCCAAAAGGTATTTGCCGAACCCATCGTTTCGCCTTTTTCATTTTTTAATAAAAAATAACGTTGGGAAAAAGGTCCGCGCATGAGTTGCACCCAAGTTTCGACATACAAGGTGCTTTTCCAATCGGGATAATCGTCTATCTGCACTCGCATACGATTGAGTACCCATGCCTGACCATTGGCTTGCATGCCCTCATAACCAAGCCGAAAGGCATTGGCATGACGACCCGCCGACTCTTGCATACAATGACAAATCGCCGTCAGTCGCGCTTTGCGTTCTGCATCACACATAAAGGTGTGCAATACATACTCATCCTTCCATATATTCATAATTTGATTTTTGATTTTTGATTGAGTGATTTTTGATTTAGACTAATTTGAATCAAAAATCAAAAATCACTCGGCTCATGTAGGAAATCAGGTGGAACGTAGGTTAATTTTTAATTTAAATCGAAGTAAAGTACTGGTAATCAATCCTATAAGGT
>CALCMV010000333.1 GCA_937967535.1 uncultured Saprospiraceae bacterium | reverse complement strand
ATAGAAAGTTGATTAGCAATGGATTGCGTAAGTCGCTCGCCGTCGGGTGTGAGGAAAATCACCTCGTCGTAATCGCGTTCAGATTTGAGCGTATCAATACAATCGGCAATGGGTTGAATGGTCATCACCATACCTGCGCCGCCGCCAAATTGGTAGTCGTCCACCTGCTTTTGTTTTTGTGTGGAATAGTCGCGCGGATTGTGCAGATGCACTTCGAGCAAGCCCTTATCACGAGCGCGTTGCATGATGGAATGTTGGAACGGACTTTCCAATAATTCGGGTAGTACGGTGAGAATATCTATACGCATCTTTTTAATGGTTAATGCTTAATGGTTAATGGTTAATTTTTTTAACGGTTAATGATTAATAGTTAATGATTAATATTGTTTTTCGCAGAGCGAAAAATGTAAATTATTAAGCATTCACCGTTAATCGTTGACCATTAATCATTAACCATTAACCATTAATCATTAAATGTCGAGTAATCCTTCGGGGAGATTGACGATAATTAATTGTTTCTCTTCATCAACGCTTATAATGAGCGAATCGTTTAAAGGGATGAGTTTTTCTTCGTTATTATATTGAAAAAAGGCGATTTCTTGCTGTGGAAAGGCTTGAATGTCTTCGATTTTGCCGAGTTCGCCGAGTTGTTCGTCGTGTAAGGTGTAGCCGATGTACGCGCCGTATTGGAGTGGGCTTTTTTCTTCGCGTTCTTGGAGGTCGCTGTTGCGAGCGTAGATTTTTTTATTGGCTAATTTGGTGGCTTGTTCGCGGGTATTGATGTCTTCAAATTTGATAAGAGGCGGTACGCCTTTGAAATTAATATCTTCAATGAAATAGGGTACTAATCCGCCTTTTTCTTCTGCAAAAATCACTTCTAAATAGGTGAAGTCTTCTAAATACGCATCTTCTGACACGAGTTTTAGCCGTCCTTCCAAGCCATGTGCTTTTCCTATATATCCGATATGTGTGTGGGTCATAGTGATTGTTGGATTGATTGTCAGATTGCTATTTTGGTTAGTAGGTTCCGTCTAAGTTTGCTTGTGCGGGGTACTACTCGTCTGACGAAGGTTTTGTGAATGTGGTGATTTGTCTCATAAAATATTCGCACTGAATAAAGGGATTCGTCTGACGAGTATTCGCTTTAGGCAAAGTTAGACGGGTAGTATATAAAAAAAGCCCACATAATGTGAGCTTTTTCGTATTTCGCTATGTGATTTATCTAATTAAGCATCCGCCGTATCGTCTGCTTTTTCAGCAGCTTCTGCGACTTCTTCTTTGGCTTCTTCGACAACTTCTTTTACCTCTTCGGTAGCTTCAGCAGCAGCCTCTTTCACTTCTTCAGTAGCAGCTTCCGCAGTTTCTTCGGCTGCATTTTCAACAGCTTCTGTGGCTTCTTCCGCAACTTCGGCAGGTGCTTCGACAACTTCCTCAACTACTTCCTCTACAACAGGTGGTGGCGGTGCAACTCCTGAAATTTCTGCCAAGCGAGCTATTTTTTTCTGCGCTTCTTCTTCAAAACGCTTTGCAATACGCTCATCTTTTGCATTGATGAAATCGTTGTACAATTCTGCTGCTGCTTCCTCTGTTAAGGCTTCTTTTTTGACACCGCGTGCCAAGTGCTTGCGATATAGTACACCCTTGAATCGGAGAATAGCACGCGCAGTATCGGTTGGTTGTGCGCCTTTATTGAGCCAGTCGAAGGCTTTGTCTCTGTCCAACTCAATAGTGGCAGGAACAGTCATCGGATTGTAGTAACCGATTTTTTCGATGAATCGTCCGTCACGAGGCGCACGCGCATCTGCGATGACGATGTGGTAGAAAGGTTGCTTTTTGCGTCCCCTTCTTTGTAGTCTGATTTTTACCATTTTTAATAACTAAATTTCATGAATCAATCATGCCTGAATCCTTCGTAAAAACGAACTTCGGGCTTTAGCGGCTGCAAATGTAAGGGTTTTTTAGTGGAAAACAAAGAAATATTCCGGTAGAGACGCGATTAATCGCGTCTCTCCGTTAAAATTTATATTTCACCTGCGCCTTAATCTCAGTACGAGTACGCCCTTCAATCTCTTGCAAACCGGAACCAAAGGAATCCTGGTCACGCAAATAGGTCTGTGCAAACCTTGCCTCTATGGTCATATTACGAATGCCTCTATAGCGTAGATTCAAGTAAAATCGCGTTCCCTTGTTGAAATAAGGCGGTACGGAAAAAAAACCAATTATATCATTTTCGTAAGCATAAGCTGCTGATTGAAAGTTATCTGTATCAAAAACTGCAAAGCGTGTGGTAAAAGTCAAAGGAAAACCAGTCGGTTTGTAACTCACATCCTGATACAATAAAAATCCATTGGATACAGGGCGCACTTGGTCGTCAAACCTGACCAATTCGAGGCGATTTCTCAACTCCAATACCTTACTCACTTTATTAGAAATTTGCAGACGAAGATTGGTACGCCGCCTTTCGGTCAGGAAATTGAAGGCTGTTTCATTGTCAGGCGCATTGACGGTTTTGACTTCATCGCGAAAGCGAATGTAGGCTTCCATACGGCGTTTGACCCGATATTTTGCCTGTACCAAATACTCATAACCCGTTGTCGGGGCATCTACCGCAAAACGCAGCCACGGATGCTGCCAAGTATCAAAATAAGCACTGAATTGCCAATTATAATTTGGTTTGACATCTAAGCCCAGATACAAGCCCGTTTCATTATTTGCTCCTGTTGTTTCTGCAAATGGATTTCCGTAAATCGTATTAAAACTTCTTTGAAAATGACGATGCAAAACCGCTAAATTCACTGTGCGGTCTAAGCCGATAAGGACACCATTTATTGTGGCAAGTCCGGTTTCGTTGGCACTGCTGTATGCCGTCTCTCCGAAGAAGTTAAAGTTCCGAAAAACATAGCCATAATCAATACTTCCTTGTGTTAAGACATTTCCCGCAAATCTGAACTGATTATCTATATCTTCTCTAGGCTGCCATTCATTGTCAAATTGGGTGTACATACCATTGGCGGCAATATGAAATCTGCGGGTTTTATATTTGAGGCTGCCGCCTACATTGGCTTCGAGTGTGGTAGCTTCATTGCGGATTTCGCTTTCGGTGCGGTGCAGCCCCGATAGTTGGAGAGAGGAAAAGGTGATTCCTTCAATACCAATATCCGAATCTATCTCATCAGTAGGTACACTCGCATCCCGCGCCCGATACGAACCAAATGCCGTAAATGTAATATTATCACTCAATGCCAATGTGGCACCTAAACCCCTGAAAAACAGGGCTTCATTTACCGAAGTATAGGCTTTTATTTCACGTCCGCCATTGCGAATATTGGTCACATAAGAGGTCTTTGCCGTACCGTAACTCTGCGTGACAAGCAAGCCCTGACCGAGATTTACCTCAAAGTCGCCGAGTGCTAAAGTCTTGACCGTCCGGCTGATATTTCGATAGTACAAATGCGCCGAATAGAAGTCAAAACCCTGTCGGTTTGACCCTGTAAAAAACTCTTCTCCGGGGTCTTTTTCCATCGTGATACCCCAACTGTGACGGTTTTCATATGAGTGTCGAAATCGTGCATATACTCTGCCCGGTGTACCCACGTATCGGCTCGAATCATTCTCCATTACGGGTGTCAAACCACGCGCCAATTCGAGAAAACGAGTATAGCGGAGTGTCAAGTCATTGCGCCCCTTAAAAAGCATTTTTCCAACAGGTACATTGAAAGTTTCTGCGTTTTTTTTGACGATTACAAATGGCAAAATCCGATTAATCGTAGGTAAGTCAAATTCGGGAACTGCCTGCAACTCGTGGATGTCAATGAGGCTACCCATTGTATTGCGATATTCCAACAAAGCATTAATCTGAAGGCTCGTCATCAGGCGCAAATCACCAAGTTCTTCGGCAGTGGCGCGGTTGAGGTCGAGGGGTTTGCGTTGGTAGGTACGCAGGAGGTAAAATATACCGTCAAAATCGAAATCCGCCTCACTATCGGCTACGATATTTTCGATGTATTCTTGTGCGCCGTCGGGGAGTTCGTCTACATCGTCTTTTTCATTTTTTTGGGCGTGGAGAGAGAGGGAAAAGAGGAGAAATACCGCAGACATAAACATCGCAAAAGCGTAGGGTTTAAACCCTATGCTTTTGCGATGAAAGCGTTTTTGCGGTACAATTTTTTTATTTTTATTTACAAAAATCATGTAAAGAAATATTTGGTTAATTCAATGTGTTCGTTAATTTTGAATTTTGAATAATAAAAAATACTTAATTTGTTAATTTTTAATTATCAACAAAAAACAAAGTAATATTTAAACTCATTTGTTATTCAAAATTCATAATTCAAAATTTGGCGAAGACATTGTTAATTGATTCTTAGCCCAAGTTGAATATGTAGCCCCAAAAAATCAGAGCCGGGAGAGTTGTCAGACGAATTCTTTTGTAAAAGCGAAGACATTATCAAATAATCGGTGCCTTCTAAAACAACATTCGTCTGACAACTAAACCACCTAAAAAACTTGGGGGCTACATATTCAACTTGGGTTAGGCAGTAACACGTCCGCTGCTTATCAGTCCGCAGTTGAACGCGAGCGTGTTTTGCGTAATTCAGTAATTTACAATCTCGTATAGCTATCGGGATGTAATTCAGTTGATTGTAAAAAACTATAAACTATGAACTATAAACTATGAACTAATAGCCCAAAATCGTTTTACGTGCCGGACAAATTATAACTCACCGATGCTCCCGGCGTAAAGCCCAACAACTGATGATATGCCGCCGCTACATCAATATCCAATTTGCCCAAATGAATACCGAGACCGAAGCCGTTTTGAGTTGGATTTGTACCCACGCCTGCACGCAATGAAAGTTCATCAACTAACTGATACTCAATACCTCCCTTGAAGGATGCCGCATAATCAAAGTCTTTTTCCAACTCAAGGATAAGCCTCACTTTTTCGGTGGGCAGATAAGCGATACCGACATTGAGTTGGGTGGGAATCACATCTATTTCATCATCAGTGAGTTGGCTGCGAATAGGGCTGAAAATGTGCGCTCCTACAATAAAATTTTCCAATAAATCCGCTTGCACACCCACTTCAAATGTTATATTTCCCACAGAACCATATTCAGGAATACGTGTACCCAAATAATCAACTTGTGCGCCAATCGCCACGCCTTCGGAGAGCTTACGCGCATAGGCAAGACCGATTTTTTGTTCGTTGAAATTTTCGTAACCAAAGTAATTAATTGCTAAACCAAAGGTACCCGAATTGGTGGGATAGGCGAGGGCAGCAGAGTAGGAACCGATTTCTGCCAAAAGGAAGCGTTGCTCACCGAAAGCAGTAAAACTCATCCCATCTAAAAACGCCAATCCTGCCTGATTGCTAAATGCACTATTGATGTCGCGGAAGGTGACGGAAGCATTGCCCATCGCCAAACCTCGTGCGCCCGCTACCGAAGGCGTACCGTTTTGGGCAAATAAAGGTAGTGCCAAAATTAAGGTGAAAATCAGGGGAAAAATGTGTTTAGTGTTTATCATTTGAGCGTAATTATTGCTAATGTTCGACAAAACAATGTGTTCGCTAATTTTGAATTTTGAATGAAAAATTTTGAATGATAAAAAACAAAGTAATATTTAAATTTATTTGTCATTCAAAATTCATAATCAAAATTTGGCGAAGACATTGTTTTAATTATTTAAATTCTAATTTAAGGGTATTTTGTGTGTGATATTTTGTTGGAATTTTGAGTTATTTACACCAATAAATATTCGTAATGTAATCAAATTGTATGGTATTTCCAATTGCGAATTTATGGAATAGGTCTTCTATTTTTTTCATTAAATTTTCGTGTTCTTCACCGCTTTTCGGACAATACGAAGAAGATTGTAATCTTCCTTTTAATCCCTGTAAATCAAATGTTTGTGAGTTGGTCAAATGTGTTTTGTACATTTTTTTAGGAGCAAAAAATGCTTTAATTTCTTCTTCGGGATTTCGGTGTCTATTGTTTCGATATTCGTGGATATTTTCTTGGAGAATTTGCTCGTATCCGCGGTGAAAATTGCCCGAATCATCTCTTTGATTCCATGCGAAAGCAAGGCTGCCGCCGGGTTTCAAGATACGGTCAAATTCGGATTTTGCGGCTTGCTTATCAAACCAATGAAAGGATTGTCCGCAAAAAATCAGGTCAATACTTGCTTGCTCCAAATTTGTGTTTTCTGCCCTGCCATTGATGCTGATAAAATTTGTATTATCCGTGAAAAGCGACTCTGCTGCCGTTCTCATTTCGTCGTTGGGTTCTACGGCAAATACGCGATTGCTGTTTTTGAGGAATAATTCGGAGGAAGTACCCGTTCCTGAACCGATGTCTGCGATTACAAATTCATCATTTAAGCCCAATTCAGATTGCAATATATCTATTATTTGGGGTGGATATTTAGGGCGATATTTGATGTAATCTGCCACTCTATCAGAAAAATGTGCGATACTTGTTTTCATAGTGGATGTGTATTTTTAAGGCGAAAAATACTTAATCTTTAGAGTGTTACGGCATTTTCCTCCGTAATTTTTTTATAAAATTTTCCTGCATCGGTCATTGTACGGTTCATGGTGTCGAAATCTACGCGAACTAAGCCGAAGCGATAAGTTGGTCCGAGATTCCATTCAAAATTATCTATGGTCGTCCAATGAATGTAGCCGCGCAAGTCAACGCCTTCTTGCATGGCTTCGTAGCAGGTGTGAAGGTAATCTTTGATGCTTTGTTGGCGAAATTCATCATCGTCGGTACAAACCCCGTTTTCGGTAATGATAATGGGTTTGTTATATTTTTTGTGATAACGTAATAGTATGTCTTTCAATCCTTTGGGATGGTAGCCCCACATTTTATCATTGGGGATGCCCATTTTTTTGAGTCTGCCCGGACGGTCTACTTCAGAAATCGGAAAGGGCGTGAAAGGCATATACACATAATAACTGATGCCCCAAAAATCGTTTTTTTCAAAGTAGCTCGCCGATTTTTCGATAAACCACCAATCAAATTTCTTGGCGAGCCATTTTCCCAGCCAATTTGTACCGAAAAACGTTCCTGTATTTTTGGAAATGCCAACTTGTTTTTCGGGATATTTGGCTTTGAGGAGGTCGTAGAGTTGGTCGTGTGCTTCTCCCATGTGTGCGAGTACGCGATTCCCTTTGAAATATCCTTTTTTTTGTGGTGGAAATTGTCCCAACATGAACCCGTTGAGCGTATAGACACCGGGTTCGTTGAAGGTATTAAAAATGTAGGCATAATCGCCAAAGTGTTCGATACATTTTTGGGCAAAATCTATGAAGGCGGGGATATTTTCGCGATTGAGCCAAGTACCATTATTTTCAAACCACATCGGGTTACAAAAATGATGAAATACAAACATGATTTTCATATCTGCATCCAATAATTTTTGGAAAAAATCTTGATATTCCTCCACTACATCTTGCTGAAAATCAGCCATTGGTGCAGTTTGCAATCGCGCCCAATCAACACCGCACCGATAGATAGAACCCAATTGGCGAATGTATTCGATGTCTTCGTCGCGGCGTTTTTCGTGGTCGCTGGTGCGTAGGAAAGTGTAGCCATCGCGGGATTTGAAGTTTTTCCAATTGTGGTCGGAAGCGGTTTCGATTTGGGCAGCAGCAGTGGAAGTGCCCCAAAGGAAATTGTCGGGAAATCGTATGGTCATTGTGTAAGTGTCAAGTGCAAGTTCAAATTTTATTTTGGGTAAAAATAAGGGAAAAAATGGAAAGTGAATTGGTGATTGGTTTTTGCAGGGTGCAGAACAAATTTTTAATTTTCAATGATGATAGCTTTGCAATGACTGTTTTAATTTTAAAATGCCTATATTTTATATTTATAATTAATTTAAAATAAATGTTTTATGTGAAAATTTTGTATTAGTATTTGACAGCTAAAGCAGTCATTACGGTGGGCTTATCAAAACATTTTTTTGTAAAATTAAAAATCTATCCTGCGTCCGTTTTGTCTTAGTTTGGCATTTCCAGAAAGAAAAAAATAATTCGTGGGCGTAAGTGGGAAGTGTTATATACGGGACTAAAAAAAAATCCCGGCTACAATAGCCGGGAACTTGTGTCTATTTGTCCTATTAGAGTATCTTTAAATTGGGCTTACTGATTATAAATTTCAATGCCGGGATAAAATGCGCCAAATGAAAACCAAAATCCCATAAAAGCAGTTGGTTGTTCGAGTTGTGTGCCTGCCATCGGACCGGCAGAAATCAAGCCCGAAGCCTCGATTTGATTGCCTTGTGCATCGGTGGCAATGACGGGGTAGTTGCTCAAATCAAGTGTCAAACCCTCTAAGCCCTGATTGCGGAAAGCTGTGATAAAATTATCCGATTTTGAGCCTACAATAATGAGTTCTTCGCCGCCGAGATTGTCTACAATCAATTGCGGTGTCGCAAATTCGTCAATGCTATAAACGCGGTTTGCGCCATTGCCAAGTACACCGAGTACACGCTCTTTGGTGGCGAGTCGGGTATCTCTCGGTTCTACCGGAAATATGAGGCGTTCATTGTTGGTGATATAATCGCCGTAAGGATAATTGCCGTAGTTGCGGCTAAAGCCTGTATTGGTATTGAGTACCTGTGAATTGGGGTACATGTTGCGCCAAGTTGCCCAAGTGGTTTCTATGATAGGGTGTATTTCGGGAACGGTGCTGATGAGTTCGCCGTTGACACAATTTAAGCCGATTTGTGACCAATAGCTGTCCGTTTCGCGGTCGTAGGGTATCAGATTGGTATTGTACAATTTGCCACTGACACCGAAGGTGGTTTTTCTGTTATCTACTATTCTATCCCAAGCAACCGCCGTACCTGTAAGCGGACAATAAGTAATTGCAATACTTTCGTCACCAATTTCGTCATTGACGATTTCGTGCCAATCAAGGATAATGTGCGGATATGCACGCGCTTCGCCATCTACGACGATACCAACTACAAGGGCATTGTCGCCAAGAAAAGTGACTTGTGAGGCATCGGTAAATTGCGGACTATCTACGGAAGGAATACCGTCTTTGCCCGGTCCGCCATCGAATACTCTATCGGCAGGAATGAGCCATTCGCCGGAATTGTTTCCTGAATCACCGCAGGAAAAAAATAGGAATAAAACAGTGAACGTAAATAATATTATATTTTTCATAACTAACTACGTGAAGTTTAAGTTTAAGTTTAAGAATAAGT
>CALCMV010000332.1 GCA_937967535.1 uncultured Saprospiraceae bacterium | reverse complement strand
AGGGAAGTCGCAACAAATAATCTACCCAAACTACTCGTTCTTTTTCGCTCACTCTGCGTTGCAAAAATGGTCATCCCGAATGCTTTCGGGACTCACATTTTCGCGCCTTGATTGAACAAAAAATAACATCGCATTTTGGGTAGATTATTTATTTCGGTGGTGTTCGATGACAGGGTTATTATTCTTTGACAATTTTTATTTCACTTCAACGGATTCAATCACATCCCCAATCTCCAACTGATGCACCAGATCCATCCCGGAACTTATTTTCCCAAAAATCGTGTACCTTCCATCCAAATGCGCCGTAGGCGAATGTGTGATAAACCACTGCGTACACTCCGTATCTTTTCCGGCAGAAGCCATCCCTACATAGCCTTCATTGTCGTAATAATTCGGTCCCAATTCCGAGCGAATAGAATAGGGCAAATTTCCCCATCCATCTCCACGCGGACAACCGCCTTGCGCGACAAAATTCGGTACAATACGATGAAAATTTTTAGCATCAAAAAAGCCGTCTTTCGCTAATTTTACAAAGTTGGCGACTGAGCCGGGCGCATCATTGACCAACAAATCAAGTTCAATCGCACCGCGTTTTGTTTGGATAATTGCCTTAGAGTTTTTCGACAAATCTTCCAATACCGACCAATCAATCGGATGATTATGTTGAAGGGGCAAAATACCGCGCTCCAAGTCGTCGCCTCTAAAATAATTGAGCGTGCGGCGCAGTTCGTTATAGGCTTCTACATCGCGTGGGAGTTGCATTTTTTTCAAGGCATCCGTCATAAAACTCGCGCCGGCATACTCGCGCCGCATATTAAGTTTAGGGTCGCGGAGAATACCCGAAGTGCTAGCTATTAGTGCCACATCACCACTTTCGATGGCGCGTTTGAAAGTAGCGGCGAGGGCTTTTTTTACATCACCGGAGTTCCATCCGGCGACTTTATCAAAGTCGTTGCGGCTGCGGAGGTTTACCAATGCTTGTATGCCATAGCTCTTTGTGACCGCCGTAGCTGCCGAGTCAAAAATTGCTTCTGTGATGTAAGTATGATTGGGCGCGTGTTCGGCGAGGGCTTCGAGGAGTGCGCCTTTTTCGTAGGGATTTTTGGAATCTTCGTAGGCGAGTTTTATAGTATCGCTGAGTCGCTTGCGGGTGTTGGCATAACTCAAGTCGGTACGTCCGAGTGCTGCTGCGCGAAGTTCGGATTTGACGCGCCAATGTGAGGCATTATTCGCCAATTCACCGAGCAATTTGGCTTCAGAAGCAGGAGCTTTACTGCGTAAATATTGGGCGGCAGTATAGGCTACTTTTGGGTTGCTATCTTCAATTGCCCCCAGCATCATTGTACGTACTGTCGTATAATTTGCATCACGCAAAGCCCTGATAATATTTATTTTAACGCGATAATCACGCTCTCCTGCAAAGGCACTTACCAAGGTATCTCTCGCTGCGGCACTTTCCGTTTTGCCGAGTGCCGAAGCAACAAACATGCGTACATTTGGTGTATTTTCTTTTTCAAAAACATCAATCAACTCGCTTTCATATTTATCCAATTTGATATTCTTTGCTCTCCTCAAATAATCGCCTGCTACTTGTTGTACCGAGTTTGGCGCAGCCTGTTGTAGCAATTCAATCATGCGGGTTGTACCTTCGGGCGTGGTGATGCCGCGATTCATAAAACGATAAATCGCCCGCGCCTGCCCTTCCAACAATAAGGTGTCCTTTGGCGTATAAGTTCGAACACCACTGATTTGTCGCAAGTGCTTTTTATTGCCCGATTTGCCAACTGCTTCAAGGATTGCCGATTGTACCCGCCGCGACTCCTCTTGTCGAAAAGCGATTGTCAGACTGTCCACTGATTTTTCGGAAGCAGTCTGCCCCAAAGCATAAGCCGTCATGTAGCGCACCTCCGCGCTCGTATCGCGTAGCATACGCAAGAGGGTAGGCACAGCCATCGTATCTTGCACTGATGCCAATGCTTGTGCCACCGCATAACGATAAGTCGCATCTACTGCATCGGCATAGGGCAAAAGTTCTGCCGTTTCGCGCTCGTCTTGCAAACGAAAAATCTCTTGTATAGCTTCGTCATTCAAAGAGAAATTGATGATATTTCCCTTTTCTTCGGGCAAGCACGAAGCACAAATAATTACAATGAAAATCAGTGGAATATAGTATCGCATAGTTCGTTATTCGTTGGATTGGTGATTAGTGATTCGCCAAATTAATGATTGCTAATGAACGAATTAACTAATCACTAATCACCAATCACTGCATCACGCCTTCGCTTTTCTTGCGTCAATGAAACTTTTGATAAATACCGCCGTTGCTACCAAACAACTGAACATCATTACGCCTGTACGCATTTTAGGTAGTCCTTCTTGCTTCATAAATGGCATAAATAAGGCAAGAAAAAGTAACAGTGTCAATAATACAACAACGTGTGCTATTGCTTTATTTTCTCTTTTTAATCCGCCGTTTAAGGCTAATAAAATGAGACCTGCAACCGGAGCGATGAGAGCAGTTGATAGATATTTACCTGCGCCGAATGCTCCCGTAAAATAGCCCCACAATCCTAATCCGATAAGTATGAGGGCATTGATAAAATTTGCCTGTGCTGGCTTCATAGTGTATTATTTTTAATTGTAAAATAATGTAAATTCTCAATGAATGAATTTTGAATGAAAGAATGAATCAAGTAGTTTTAATCTTGTTGCTCTTATTGGAAGATGATTCATTCATTCAAAATTCATTCACTCATTCATTGAGAACTTACAAAATAATTATTTAAATGAATGACAAAAGTAATTAAGCAAACTGACACTTCCAAAGCGAATCAATCTCAACTGCAAATCAAGTTAAACTTAGGCTTATACTCAAACTTACTCTTAAACTTCCGTACATTTACTTGAACGTAATACAGACATTCTCTCTCGATTTTTGTATTAAGAAAAATGTAATACAAAAGTCGAGATTTCTGTTTGTTCATTTATATAATAAAGACCGCCCAAATTGCCAAGCGGCAATTTGGGCGGTCTTTTTCATTAAATTTCGCAAGTTACTGAAAATGAATTAATTAATAAGTTTAAACTTTCTTCTTGAATACATACTTGCACTAAGTTCTTCTTTAATTTGAGTTTCAAGTAATCGAATAATTTCTTTATCGCTAATATCCCTATCTATTGGAGGAAGTACCGTACATTTGAGTGGTACGCCGAATGGTACAGGTTTATAATTGTACACACCAAGTCGCCAATAATTCTTGAGTGCCACCGGCACCACCCTAGCATCGGGCATATTTCTGAGCATTTTCAATAAGCCCATAGGTTGGAAAGGCAGCAATTGACCATCTTTTGACCGTGTACCTTCCGGAAAGATGCACCCGGCAAAATTATGTTCATTCAGATAATCTGCAAACTCAGCTATCAGCCTGATTGCTTTTCGCGGCTCCTTACGGTCTATCGTCACAGAACCACCATGCCGAAGATTATAAGAAACGCTGGGAATGCCATATTCAAGTTCCTTCTTTGAAATAAACTTGGGATGATGCTTTCTAAATACCCAACTAATGACAGGAATATCCATCATACTTTGGTGGTTACTGACAACAATCAAAGGTCGGTCAGTCGGTAGCGATTGATTAGGGTTTTCATAACTGATAAGATTTCCCGTAAAAAGCATTGCCTGATTCAAACACCAACACATTATATCTACACTACGTTTGTGTGCTTGATAACCAATACGACGCATCAACATTTGTATGGGATGGAAGATGAGTAAAATAACAAAGAATCCGCACCCCCATATCAAAGTCGGTATCCAATATAATATTTTTTTCATGCTTAATTTATGTACTTGGACTTTGGGCATTAGGGAATTTGGAAACTGGTCTCGGCTCAGCCGAGAAGGTAAAACACTCATAATCAATAATTTATATTTTATTTAGAATTAATTTTATTTCAATTTTTATTCTACTGATAAATAACAAATTATGTCTTCGTTAGCCTAATTACCCAGTTACCTAATTACCAAAGTCCGATTATGTACGGGGCAGTACCCAGTTAAATTGATATTCAGATTCAGGTTGTTTAAATCGACTCAATACCCTTCTAAGTCTATCCGGTAAATACATGATGTAATCTCTTGCCTGCTCTCCTGCGTCATCCAGACCTACCATATTACTTATATCCCACTCTTTGGTCAGCGATTCAATAATATCAATATAGTCCACCGAAGTATATACGCCCAAGCGTTGTGCAGCATCAGAAAAACTCTCAAAGGCTTCGCCTATTTTACTACCGACCTCGCGCAGATTGTGTGCGGGCATCACGATTTTTTTCTTCATCATATCAGCAAAAGCGACCATCATCTCATTAGGGTCTACTTCAAAAATTTTCTCCACAAAACTCCCGTAAGCCTTGGCATGCCGGGCTTCATCAGCCGCAATCATTCCACATATTTTTGCCAGCGTATGATTGTCATTTTTATTTGCCAAAGTAGCCACCCGTCTGTGAGAAATATTAGTTGCCAACTCCTGAAAACTCGTATAGACAAACGTTCGGTAAGGGTCATTATTCGTCTGAATATCAATACCATCGCTCAATAAATATTGCACCGAAGTTTCCACAGCTTGCATATCCACTCTCCCTGAAAGGTAGAGATAACGGCTCAATACATCTCCATGCCGATTTTCTTCAGCCGTCCATTTACGACTCCACTCGCCCCATCCGCCGGGTTTTCCGATGTCCACGCCATCCAGTGCAGCCAACCACGACTCATAAGTCGGCAATGCCTCCTCAGTCACAGTATCTCCGATGAGTACCAGCCAAAAATCATAACTCAACTCTTTGGCACTCTCCTGCAAGTCCTTCAACTTTCGTACAAATGTATCTATACAAGCTGTATCAGGCAATAGGTCAGTGGGTTGCCAATTGGTTTCGATAGGTTTTAAATACTTTTCACTAATACTATCAACAAACTGTTCAATGTAAAGCATGACTTCGTTTTTCTTCGTATTTAATTCAATCATAGTGTTATTTTTTTTAACGTGTTCTTGGGTTTTATTTGTCGTGCAAAAGAATGAAATAATTATCACAATCCAAAGCAAAACAAATAAGATATATTATAATTTTGAGATAATATGGCACATATCAATTATTTGGCATAAAACTAAATAAGTTGTTTTTTTATTGATTTTAAAAACAATTTGTTTTATATTTGTGTAATTAGAAATAAAAATACACTAATTTGTGTTTTAATTTATGTTAAATTATCATCAATCTGTTATCTAATTTCAAGGTTACAAGTTTCGGGGCATTTTGCGAAGCTCACAACTCGCAAACCCGCAACTCGCAACCCGCCATCTCACAATGTCATGAAAAGTAAAGAATACCAAGTCGCAGTGGTTACATTCTTTAAAAATCACTGGTTCAAACTATCCATTTTGCTGATAGTTCTGACGGCATTTGCCGGAAAAAACCTCAATGTAGATTTCCGCCTGAATGCCCCCGCAAAATCCGACAAACCCACACACAATGCAAAGCCGGAGGTCAAGCCCCTCTTACATACCCCCCCTGAAGAACCACCCAAAAAAATTCAACGTACAACCGAAGCCGACCATTATATCGCACAAGAAAATAATATTTCTAAAACGGGCTTACTCTCTGTTTTTCGCAAAAATGATAAACACGAATTGCCCGGAGATGCCCAACTCATCTATGCCAGCGATGCACAAGTGCGGGCATTTGTCGGGCGATTCAAGAAAGTCGCTATCACGGAAATGGAGAAGTTTAACATTCCGGCATCTGTTACCTTAGCACAGGCTTTATTGGCGAGTCAGGCAGGGACGAGTGTTATCGCTGCACAAACGAATAATTACTTCAATCTTGAATGTGGTACAACATGGGACAAGGCTCATTCGACCTTCGATGGTGCGTGTATACGTCAATACGAGACGGCTTGGTCTTCCTTCCGCAATCACAGCGAACACCTGACACAAGGTAGTCTCCAACACCTCACACATCTAGATAAAACGGATTATACACGCTGGGCAAAAGGACTGGAATTAGCCAATTATTCTACCGACAATTTGTATGCAGAAAAATTAATACGAATTATTGAAGAATATCAATTGACAATGCTTGAATGATTTGAATAAGAAAAGGGCGATGAAATTGATTTGTCAATTTCATCGCCCCATTTTATTTCATAAAGGAGAAAAATTACCCCATCATTTGGGTACTCGCGATGAGATACCATTATTCTCAAACCAAAAGGCTTTATCTTCTCCGTTTACATCACCATTCAAATTAAAATCGGGCGAGGTATAATAATCGAAATTACCATTATCCATTTCCCATAAAATTTTATCTGAACCCAATATGTCGTAACTCGGCAAATCACTTTGGTCGGCATCTCCGGCAAACATCACCCATTCGCCCGTTGGTAATTGTTTTTGTCCTGAACCCGTACCATTACCATCATAACCATCTGCCAATGTGAAGTTATACCTTAGCATATTATCCACAATATTAATAGCTTGTGATGTCATCACGCCAACGTGATTGCGATGTTCTACAACGATGTATGAAGCATTTGTACCGCCGGGTAATGTAAATGTTTCAGGTATTTCTACAGTACCATCTTTGAGTAAAAGGGCGGCGGTCATACCGATTTCTGTATTTTTCTGAATACCTGTTCTGAACGAAACCAATACCCAATCGACGGCTTCGGCAGGATAGTCAGCATCTGTCCAATCTATACCTTCTGCACCTGCATAGTTCCACGGCGGACGGTTGTAAGGCTGCCCTGCGGGTGTTGGGCTAGCGAGGTTGCTCGCGGGTGTTTGTCCGGGCAATAAGCCGCGCGAGGTATTGAGGATGGTTGTCATTTCGGAGGTTGCGGGGGCATACGCACCTTCTAAAAGGACTTTTATATCGAAATCAATACGACCATTAAAGATGAGGGCAATTTCACCTTTGGTTTTGAGGGCTTCCGTATTATTGACGTGGTCTTTTGCTATGGTGAAAAACTCATAAGTATTGCCCGGTACGCCTTCAAAAATATACGTATTACCCGTAATGTCACTCGCTAATAGTTCAAATTCGCCACCATTTACCGAATAATAAATACTATAATTTTGAATGCCTACGCCGCCGGGGTCGTCTTGTCCCGTCCATGTAAGGGTGGCAAGTCCGCCGTCATAAGTTGCGGGATTCATGGTG
>CALCMV010000331.1 GCA_937967535.1 uncultured Saprospiraceae bacterium | reverse complement strand
CAATGCCGATGGCGACGCCAATCCTGACCAGGTGATAGCCGGACCATTAGCTCCGGGTGCATCACAAGTCTTGACGATTATGCTGACAGTGGACGACCCATTCACAGGCACACAAGATGATTTGATTAACTTCGCTGAAATCAGCGATGCAGACGACGACAGCGACCCAAGTACACCGGGTCCTGACGATATAGATTCTACACCCAATAATGACCCAACGGATGATGCAGGTGGTACACCACAAGGACCGGACGATGACTTCGTGGACGGTGACGGTACAGGTATACCGGATGATGGCACAGATAACACAGACGAAGATGACCACGACCCCGAATTTGTTACCATCTTTGATTTGGCATTTATTAAAACGCCATCGCTGGGACAAAGTGCTTACGTAGCACCGGGCGACCAGGTGAGTTTTGACCTGAGTGTGATTAATCAAGGTTTGACCGATGCTTATAATGTATTGGTGAATGATTACGTACCGAATGGTTACACCTACGACCCTGCCCTCAATCCGGGCTGGGGTGATACGGATGCCGACGGCAATCCTGACCGAACCATTATCGGACCAATCATTCCGGGTGGAACAGTCACATCAACGATAGTCCTCACAGTGAATGACCCATTCGACCCAAGCACAATGAGTTTGGTCAATTATGGTGAAATCAGCGAGGCAGACGATGATAATGATCCGACGAATGACCCACCGATAGATATGGATTCTACACCGGATAATGACCCGACCGACGATGCAGGTGGTACACCTGACGGACCCGACGATGACTTCGTAGATGGTGACGGTACAGGTTCACCATTGGATGGCACAGATGCCACCGATGAGGACGACCATGATCCGGCTTCGGTAGGTATATTTGACTTGGCATTGACCAAAGCCTTGAGTGCAGGTCAGAGCAGTATCGTTGGCGCAGGCGATGATGTCAGTTTTGATATCGTAGTCTATAATCAGGGTACGGTAGATGCTTACGACATCTTAGTCAATGATTATGTACCAAGTGGTTATACTTTTGACCCGGCATTAAATGCAGATTGGGCAGACAGCGATTTCGACGGCAATCCTGACCAGACAGTCGCCGGACCACTGGCACCGGGTGCAACAATGACCTTGACAATAGTGCTTACAGTGAATAATCCATTCTCCGGTACGGCGGATGATTTGACCAACTATGCGGAAATCAGCAGTGCTGATGACGATGGTGAGATTAGCACACCGGCACCAACGGATATTGACTCGACACCGGATAATGATCCGGACAACGATGCAGGCGGTACACCTGACGGACCGGATGACGGTGCAATAGGAGGTGACGGTACAGGTACACCGGATGACAATAATCCGGTAACTGACGAGGATGATGCTGACCCTGCAACGGTAGAGATATTTGATATGGCATTGACCAAAACGCTCTCTCCCGGACAATCACAATTTGTTGCGGCAGGCGATACGGTCAGCTTTGATATTACTGTATTCAATCAAGGTACAATAGACGCACAGAATATTCTGGTGAATGATTATGTACCGGCGGGTTATACCTTCGACACTGCACTCAACTCGCAGTGGGGTGATAATGACCTAGATGGCAATCCGGATAGAATCATTACCGGACCATTACAGCCGGGAACAAGTTTCTCTTTTGAAATATTATTAATCATTGACAATCCGTTCACAGGAACACCGGATGATTTGGTAAATGTAGCAGAAATTAGCGATGCTGATGATGATGGCAATCCTGCCACTCCATCGCCATCCGATATTGATTCTACACCGGATAATGACGATAGCAATGACGCAGGTGGTACGCCAAACGGACCGGATGATGATTTCGTGGATGGTAACGGTACAGGTACGCCGAATGATGGCGTAGATAGTACAGATGAGGATGATTCTGACCCTGCAACAGTAGTTGTTGGTGGATTTGATTTGGCATTGACCAAAGCGTTGAGTCCGGGACAAACATCTTATGTATCACCCGGCGATAATGTCAGTTTCGATATTACGGTCATCAATCAGGGCGCGATAGATGCTTATAACATCTTGGTGAATGATTACGTACCTGCGGGTTACACCTTCGATGCTGCACTCAATCCTGCTTGGGTAGATGCAGATGCAGATGGTAATCCTGACCAGATAATACCGGGCGCACTGATACCGGGTAATTCACAAATACTAACTATTGTATTAACGGTGAACGACCCATTCATCGGTACAGCAGCGGATTTGATAAATGTAGCAGAAATCAGCGAAGCTGATAATGATACTAATCCGAATAATACACCACCAACAGATATGGATTCCACACCGGATAATGATCCGACGGATGATGCAGGTGGTACAGTCGGCAGTCCGAATGATGACTTCACAGGCGGTGACGGTACAGGTGCGCCGAGTGATGAGGTAGCGGTGACAGATGAGGATGACTCCGACCCTGCCACAGTAAGCATCTTTGACCTTGCCTTGACCAAAGGTTTAAGTGCAGGACAATCACCCTACGTTGGTGCAGGTGATGATGTCAGTTTCGACATCGTAGTGACCAATCAAGGTGGCGTAGATGCTTATAATATCTTGGTCAATGATTATGTCCCTGCGGGTTACACTTTTGATGCGGCATTAAATGCCGGATGGAGTGACGCAGATGCAGACGGCAATCCTGACCAGACCATAGCCGGACCACTCGCACCGGGCGCAATGATGACATTGACGATTGTATTGACGGTCAACGACCCATTCGTGGGTACAGCAGCCGACTTGGTGAATGTAGCGGAAATCAGCGATGCTGATGATGATACCGACCCGACCAATACACCACCCGTAGATGGTGACTCTACACCAAATAATGATCCAACGGATGATGCAGGTGGAGAGCCAAATACACCATCGGATGATGCAACAGACGGTGACGGTACAGGTAATCCGGGAGATGAAGACCCACTCACGGACGAAGATGACTCCGACCCTGCCACAGTAAGTATCTTTGACTTAGCTTTAACAAAAGCATTAAGTACAGGTCAATCTCCTTACGTGGGTGCAGGTGATGATGTCAGTTTCGACATCGTAGTAACGAATCAAGGTTCAGTAGCTGCACATAATGTCTTGGTGAATGATTACGTCCCTGCGGGATACACTTTTGATGCGGCATTAAATGCCGGATGGAGTGCTGATAGCGATGGCGACGGCAATCCGGATTGGACAATAGTTGGACCAATACCTCCGGGCGCAACAGCGAACTTAACTATAGTCTTAACGGTCAACGACCCATTCACAGGTACGGCAATGGACTTGGTGAACGTAGCAGAAATCAGCGATGCTGATGATGATACCGACCCGACCAATACGCCGCCAACAGATGCGGATTCTACACCGGATACCGACCCAAGCAACGATCCGGGCGGTGAGCCGAATAGTCCTTCGGATGGCTCTACAGATGGTGATGGTTCAGGCGCACCGGGTGATGAAGACTCGACAACAGATGAAGATGATTCTGACCCGGCAACGGCAAGTATCTTTGACTTGGCTTTAACAAAATCATTAAGTACAGGACAATCGCCATACATTACACCGGGCGATGATGTCAGCTTTGATATTGTGTTGAGCAATCAAGGTACGGTAGATGCGTATAATGTACTGGTGAATGATTACGTACCTGCAGGCATGAGCTTTGACCCGGCATTAAATCCTGCTTGGTTGGATGCAGATTTGGACGGTAATCCTGACCAAATTATCGCAGGACCACTGGCACCGGGCGCAACGATGACCTTGAGCATTACCCTTACCGTGAATGACCCATTCACAGGTACAGCAGATGATTTGGTCAACCTAGCGGAAATCAGCGAAGCTGATGATAATACTGACCCGAACGATACGCCGCCAACAGATGCGGATTCGACACCTGATGCTAATCCGGGCAATGATGCCGGTGGTGAGCCGGATAGTCCTTCGGATGATGCCACAGACGGTGACGGTTCAGGCGCACCGGGCGATACAGACCCGACAACGGATGAAGATGACTCTGACCCTGCGACGGTGGGTATCTTTGACTTGGCATTGACCAAATCACTGAGTGCTGGTCAATCACCATATGTCGGACCGGGTGATGATGTCAGTTTTGACATCCTTGTCACCAATCAAGGTACGGTAGATGCGTACAGTGTATTGGTCAACGATTACGTACCGGCGGGTTATACATTTGACCCTGCACTGAATACTGCATGGAATATAGACAGCGACGGTGATGGTAATCCGGACCAGACAATAGCCGGACCATTGGCACCGGGCGCAACAATGACGCTACCGATAGTATTGACAGTGAACAATCCATTCGTTGGTGGAAGTACTCAAACGACCACTAATACGGTTACACTACTTGCAGATGGCGATTTGATTATAGGTGAAGCGGATGCGATGAGCTTCGGTACAAATCCGACTTATTTATTCACTGACCCGGCAACACCGACGAATGCGGTATTGTCCAATATTACAATGGAATTATTCTTCCGCGTAGAAAATGCTTCTTGCGAAAGTGATATTGAAGTCAGATTGACCGACCCGACAGGGACAGTAGTCTATGTTGGTCAACCATTTACAACATGTAATGGATCGGGTACACCACCTGTTCCCGGACAATTGTACAATACAATCATAAACATTCCAAGTGGTTCAACCACAGGTAGTGTCGCTGATTGGGTGGTAGAATTTAGAGATACCAACGACCAAAATGCAGGTGCAGCAGAATACACCGTTCGTTTTGGTAGATTGATTTACGATGCTTCTATCATCACAGGTACTTCGGGTGCTGCGGACGACTTGGTAAACGTAGCGGAAATTAGCTCCGCCGATGACGATACCGATCCGACCAACACGCCACCAACAGATGCGGACTCTACACCGGATACTACACCGGATAATGATGCAGGTGGTGAACCGGATACTCCTTCTGATGATAGCACAGTCGGTGACGGTTCGGGCGCACCGGGAGATACTGACCCGACAACGGATGAAGACGACCAAGATCCTGCAGCAGTAAATATCTTTGACTTGGCACTGACCAAAGGGCTCAGTGTGGGACAAGCTACACAAGTTGCTCCGGGAGATACAGTCAGCTATGACATCACCATCACCAATCAAGGTACGGTAGATGCTTATGACATCGAAGTGAATGATTACACACCGACAGGTATGGTCTTCAATCTGGCATTGAATCCGGGTTGGGGTGATTCAGATGCTAATGGTATTCCTGAATACACCATTGCAGGACCTTTGGCAGCAGGGGCTTCGCAGACCGTTGGTATTACTTTGGTTGTAGCTAATCCGTTTGACCCGGCTACAATGAGTACAACCAACTTCGCAGAAATCGGCGCAGCCGACGACGATGGCAATTTGATGACACCGCCACCAACAGATGCCGACTCTACGCCGGACGACGATCCGAACAATGACGCAGGTGGTGAGCCGAATAGTCCTACGGATGATGCCACAAACGGAGATGGCACAGGTACACCGGGCGATACCGATTCGACAGTTGATGAAGATGACCACGACCCGGCAGCCGTCAGTGTTTCTGCATTTGACCTCGCTTTGGTGAAAATGTATGACAGCTTCCTGGACAATGATGCCAGTACGGTTATCTCTCCGGGCGATGATATCAGATACACGATTACGGTTTACAATCAAGGTACAGTGGATGCAACGGATGTAGTGGTTACAGACCATGTCCCAACGGGTATGATGTTTATGCCATTCTTCAATGCAGACTTTAGTAGCACCGCATCGGGCGTAACGGCAAGCATACCGTTTATTGCAGCAGGTGGTTCTGAAACCGCGGAGATTATCTTGCGTATTGACCCGGCATTCAACGGCTTTGAACTCGTCAATAATGCAGAAATCACTAGCGCGGATGATGACGGTAATCCGAATACACCGCCACCAACTGATGAGGATTCTGTTCCGGGTGATAATGCAAATACACCGAGTGAGTTGAATACCGATAATAATGTTGATGATGATTGTGCATGTGCGCCGGGTAGCAGTGATGACCCGACGGATAATGATGATTACGATCCGGCAAGAATTCAAGTAGAGCCGAATCTGCCAATCCAACTCGCTTACTTCAAAGGTACAGAAGAAGATTGTGAAGTCCTCCTCTCTTGGGGTACAGAATCAGAAATCAACTTCTCGCACTTTGAAATTGAGAAGAGTACCGATGGTGTCAACTTTAGCATGATAGACCGCGTGGACGGACTCGGCGGCGAAGGTATCGCAACCGATTACGACTACACCGATACACAAACGAGTGTGGTGGCTTACTATCGCTTGAAGCAGATTGACTTAGATGGTTCGTTTGAGTATTCTGAAATCGTAACCATACAGGCGGATTGTGCAGCAGGTATCAGTATATCGGATATCTTCCCCAACCCGACAGTCAATGATTTGGTCAGTGTGAGATTCAACAGCTCTTATGACCATCAGGCAGCCAAAATCATCATCACCGACATGCTCGGAAGACAGATGATGGAGGTGCCGATTACGGTATTCAGTGGTAGTAATCTTATTACTGTTGACCCAAGTAGATTGCCGGCAGCCACTTACGTATTATCCATTCAGGGCAACAACTGGCGTAGCTCCGCTATGAGATTTGTTAAATTGAATGAGTAATCATTAGAGATGACGACATAATATATGCAGGATTAAATTAGAGCAATGGAGGCATAGCTGCCTCCATTGCCTCATATCTAACCCGATATATTGTAAATTGAATAAAGATTTTTAGACATAGAAATAATAAAGAACCTGATGATAGGCTTCTTTATTAATTCATAAATATTTATCAGGCAAGGGAATGACGCAACAGTCATTCTTCTTGCCTGTTTTATTTGGAATAGTCCGTACAATTTGGCTAGCCGTTTAAGTTTGCTTGCGGGATAGTACTCGTCTGACGAAGGTTTTTGTGAAATATAGTGATTTGTCTCATAGAATATTCGCATTGAATAAAGGGATTCGTCTGATGAGTATTCGCTTTAGGCAAAGTTAAATGGCTAGCCTATAATTTTTCATTTGATTTGATTATTAATTAGTTATAAATAAAATTAATTTTAAATCATTTTTAAAATCATTATTTACTAAAAAACAAAAAAAATTGTATGGACTATTGATTTAGAAGAGAAACGATAGTGGAAATAAGATGAATTTAACCGGAGTTTGGGAATTGGAAATTTAGTAAAACATTTAATTAATATTATTTTGTAAAAAATTATAAAACAATGTTTTATCAAATTCCTAATTTCCTAATTCCCCGATGTCCAAAGTATAGTTTGTCTAAAAACAAAAAAATCCTTTTAATTCTACCCAAAAAATCCCAAACAAATCCCATATTTGCAAAAGATTTCATAACAAAGATGATCGCATCCAACTATGGACTATCTATCATCAACTATGGATTAATAAAACATGAGAGAAATCAGATTCCGCGAAGCCCTCGGCGAGGCGATGTCAGAAGAAATGCGCCGCGATGAAAACGTCTTTTTAATGGGCGAAGAAGTAGCAGAATACAACGGTGCTTACAAAGTCAGTAAAGGCATGTTGGACGAATTCGGACCTAAGCGCGTGATTGATACGCCGATTGCCGAGTTGGGATTTACGGGCATTGGAGTAGGTGCAGCGATGAACGGCTTGCGTCCTATCGTCGAATTTATGACCTGGAATTTTGCTATCCTTGCCTTCGACCAAATCATAAATAGTGCTGCCAAAATACTCTCCATGAGTGGTGGTCAAATCGGCTGCCCCATCGTCTTTCGCGGCGGTACGGGTTCGGCAGGTCAACTGGCACAACAACATTCTCAAACCTTTGAATCGTGGATGGCAAATACGCCCGGTTTGAAGGTCATTTCGGTATCGAATCCCTACGATGCGAAGGGCTTGCTCAAATCCGCTATCCGCGATGACGACCCGGTATGCTTCATGGAATCCGAAGTGATGTACTCGGATTTGGGCGAAGTCCCGGAAGAAGAATATCTACTCCCGATAGGTGTAGCGGACATCAAGCGCGAAGGCACGGACGTGACCATTGTTTCTTACAATAAAATGATGAAAGTTGCCCTCCAAGCCGCCGAAGAACTCGCCAAAGAAGGCATCTCGGCAGAGGTGATTGACTTGCGTACTATCCGCCCTTTAGATTACAAAACACTCGTCGAATCTGTCAAAAAGACCAATCGAATGGTCTGTGTAGAAGAGGCTTGGCCCTTTGGCGCGATTTCGGCAGAGATTGCCTACGAAATGCAAAAATATGCTTTCGATTACCTCGACGCACCCATCACGCGCATTACAGGGGCAGATACTTCGATGTCTTATTCCCCCGTTTTGGTAGATGCTTTTCTACCCAATGCAGCGCGTGTCGTTAAGGCAGTAAAAGAGGTCATGTACGTTGTATAATGATTAATGATTAATCTGGTATAACGTGTTTTTTCGTATTCTTTTTATTATTATTTAAATGAAAAACGAAAATAATTCATAATTTTTATTAATAAATTTATTTTAATTTAAATTAAAATAAATTTACAACCATTAATCATTAAAAATATGGTTGTTTTTCTACTCTTTGTCGCCCTGATTGTTGGCATAGGCGTTTTACTTTCTCGCCAAATGAATCGTTATGCTGAAAATGACGGTTTATTGGACAGTGATTTTCGGGAAAAAGACCGCAATCGTAAACAAAAAAGCCCGGAAAAAGCCCTGCCTTTTGGTTCGAAAATGCAGTGGATAGCCATCAAAACAGACTACCGCGAGCAGGTTGCCGCGACTTTAAAATTAAATAATCTTGAACTCGTCAATTGGTCAAACGGCTTAGAAAAAGCGAATGAAAATCACGTCTTTCTCACGCCTAATATTGATGGTTGGATATTGGCAGTTGGCTGGGGTTTGGGAGAAGCCGACAAGCAAGCGCAACTACTCGAAAAACTCAGTCGCGAGTACGGCGAAGCACAATTTTTTCTCACCCATGCGGGCGCACATTCGCACACCTACATACGCTACACGAATGGCGAAATGATGCGACACCTCCACTGCGAAGAAGGCGAAATACGCACTGATGAAGGCACAGCCACCACAGCCGAATCGTCATTAGACCTGACCAAGCAATTGCCCGACGAAAATCTTATCTTCAACATTGCTGCCGAATGGAGTGTGAATCCTAATTTGCTGAATCAAGCGCAATACGCTGATGTAGAAGGCTTGGGGTCGGTGGGTTATTTGCGTCCATAAACCTGTTACTTTGTTTTTTGTAAAATATATTTCCTATTTTGCAAACGTAATACAGGCATTCCTGTCTGTACCTATTATATCTGCACAGACCAAAATCTGAACTTTTGCATTATAATTATTTAAATGTTAATAGTGTTTTGGTTTTAAAATAATTATTAAAAATTATTAATCAGTATTTTATAAATAATTTAAAATTAAAATGCAAAAGTTGAGAAAAATGTCTGTGTTACGTTTAAATTATGAAAAATAAACTAACACTACTATTCGCACTCACCCTAATGTTCACTTGTAATGTTCCTCGTCAAGTCACCGAAATTAAAGAGGAAGTCCAAGAAGTAATCACAGAAGAAGTTGTTGAAACTAGCGAAGCAATCACACGACCCGATTTTCCATTTAGGACCAATAAAGTATTGATGGGCGAAAAAGCGATGGTCGTTTCGGCGCATCCTTTGGCATCGGAGGTCGGTTTGGAGATACTGCGACAAGGCGGTAATGCGGTGGATGCAGCAGTGGCGGTACAGTTTGCTTTGGCAGTGGTATATCCGGTAGCGGGCAATATTGGCGGTGGTGGTTTTATGGTTATTCGGAATGCTGACGGAACGAGTGCTACTTTGGACTACCGCGAGAAAGCACCGCTTGCCGCACACCGCGATATGTACCTTGATGATGCGGGAAATGCCCTTGCCGAACTCAGTCGTCGCGGACACCTTGCAGTAGGTGTGCCGGGGGCAGTAGCAGGCATGATTGAAGCAAATACCGAATATGGTCTTTTGCCTTTTGAAAACTTGGTCAAACCCGCGATTCAACTTGCAAGGCAGGGTTTTGCACTCACTGAACGGGAGGCAAAAGGATTGAACAGACAACAAGAAGAATTTACGAAATATAATTCGCACAACACGCCATTTAACGGAGAATGGAAAACGGGTGATATGATTACTCAAACTGAGCTTGCAGATGTTTTGCAGCGCATACACGATGATGGTTTTGATGGTTTTTATAAAGGAAAAACGGCAGATTTGATAGTAGCGGAAATGCAGTCGGGCAATGGTATCATTACGCATAAAGACCTTGAAAAATACGAAGCTGTGTGGCGCGAACCGATTGTTTCGGATTACAAAGAATATAAAATAATTTCGATGCCGCCCCCCTCAAGCGGCGGAATTGTGTTGTCGCAATTATTGAATATGATTGAGCCGTATCCGATAGCGGAATGGGCTTTTCAATCAAAGGAAAGTGTACATCTAATCACAGAAGCCGAGCGACGTGCTTATGCTGACCGCGCCGAACATATGGGTGATAGCGATTTTTATAATGTACCTGTCAATCAGTTGATTGAAAAAGAATATGCGACAAAACGCATGGCAAATTTTGACCCCGACAAAGCAACAACAAGCAGCGACATTAAGGCAGGAAAAGTGATGGAAGAAAGCGAAGAAACGACTCATTTTTCGATAGTAGATGTAGAAGGCAATGCGGTTTCTGTCACCACGACTTTAAATTCGGGCTATGGCTCAAAAGTGGTGGTAAAAGGTGCTGGTTTTTTACTGAATAATGAAATGGATGACTTTAGTGCCAAGCCCGGTGTACCAAATGTTTATGGTTTGGTCGGCGGTGAGGCTAATTCGATTCAGCCGGAAAAACGTATGTTGAGTTCGATGACACCAACTATTATTGAGAAAAATAACGAACTATATATGGTCGTTGGTACGCCGGGCGGTTCTACGATTATTACTTCTGTTTTTCAGACTTTTATCAATGTAGCCGAATATGGTTTGTCGCTGAAAGATGCGGTACACAATCCGCGTTTTCATCATCAATGGTTGCCGGATAATATTTTTATTGAGGAAGATGCTATTTCGCAACAAGCAAGAGAAAGCCTCGAAAAAATGGGGCATCAAATCAAAACACGCGGCAATATAGGTAGAGTGGAAGCCATTCTGATACATCCTGACGGTAAGATAGAGGGTGTGGCAGATAAACGTGGCGACGACAGTGCGGCAGGATTGTAAAAACTCAATGTCAAAACTAATTTAAGAGTGTATTTAAATTTTGTAACGCAGAAAATTACAAAATTTGAAATTGAGATTAAATGCGAATGTCTTCGCCAAATTATGAATTATGAAAAACAAATAAATTTAAATTCCACTTTGTTTTTTACTGATAATTATTAATTAATAAATTAAACATTTTTTATCATTCATCCCGATAATTATCGGGACAAAATTTGACGAATACATTAAAATGCGTCATAAGTTTTTGAAAACTTATGACGCATTTATTATAATAAAATGTTATTATTTTGTATTTTTACGTAAATTATCAGACACTTAATAATCGTTACCTTACACACCCGACTGTCAAGGTGACTCAAATCCATAAACAATGACACGCATCGAAATTATCGGCTTTGCAATGGAGTTGGTGATGTTCGCAGTAGCGATGTACCTGTACTTTTATTCTACGAATATCATCACTACAAATGACCGTGCCAAGCGCAAACGGCAAGAGGAATTTATTAGCAGTTATAGCAACTGGATGCGCCCGCTTTCTTTAGCATTGATGGCGATTACTGCGGTCAATATCTTTTTTAGATTTGTGTGATTTTCCATTTGGAGATTTTTGATTATTATTTCGCACAGACTTATTTTTGTCTCGCTACTTAACATGCGGATTTTGCGAAAAATCATTCAATTAAAAATCATTCATCTACTCATTTAGTCATTTTATCCAATAAATTTCACTCAACACGTATCTCTGTGCTAATTTTAAACGTCTAAAAAACAATCTAACCACGTACATGAAGGAGTCAAGAGCAGAGGTATCTTACGGAAAAATTTTCGCTATATCAGCCCCTATCATGCTGGCAAGTGCGGGTCAGAATGTCGTCACTTTGGCAGATGGTATCTTCTTGGGAAGGGTAGGGGAGGTCGAACTTGGAGCGATTGGTTTTGTCGGTGTTTTTTATATGATTATCGCGGCGATTGGCTACGGCTTTTCGCGGGGCGGGCAGATTATGATTGCACGACGAGACGGACAAGGAGACATTGACGGCGTAGCACGGGCAACCTACAGTTTGATTTATTTTGAACTGGCATTGGCGGTCTTGATGTTCGCTTTTATGTACTTTGGTTCGTATTATTTTTTCGCAGCTTTCGTCAATTCGGATGCGATATTCTACAAAAGCCTCGAATATCTGGACTACCGCATGTGGGGAGTCTTTTTCAGTTATATCGGTGTGGCGATTATCGCTTTTTATGCCGGCATTGCGCGTACTACCTTCATTTTTATTGATACCATCGTACTCGGAGTGACCAATATTTTCCTGAATTATACCTTGATTTTTGGCAAATTTGGCTTTCCGGAGATGGGTATTGCCGGCGCAGGACTGGCGAGTACGATTGCGGAAGTCGTCGCGTTTTTGACCTTTTTGGTGTACATGATTTTTGATAAAAACCTCCGAAAATACCGCCTGTTCAAACTCCCCAAAATTGACCTTGAAATCATCAAAACACAACTTCGCATTTCCGGTCCGATGGTCGTACAGATGGTCGTGGCACTCGGTAGTTCCTTCATCTTTTTTAGTATCGTCGAAAATCTCGGTGAACGCAATATGGCAGCAGCCAATGTAGTACGCATGATATATCTTGGCTTATCAATTCCGTGTTGGGGCTTCTCATCGGGTATCAACACCTTGGTTAGCAACGCATTGGGCAGGAATCGTACCGACCAACTCTACCCGATTATGCACAAAACCGCTTGGTTGTGTTTCCTTTTTACCATGTCGCTGACAGCGATGATGTTGATATTTCCCGATACGATTATGGCTGCTTTTACACCCGATACAGCGATATATGATGTAGCGCGTCCGACTTTGCCGATTTTGGCAGTGATTCTCATGTTGTTTTCCGTTGGTTCTATTTATTTCAATGGTTTGGCAGGAACGGGCGCGACCCAAGTAGGCTTGTATATTCAAATTGTGTGTGCTGTTTTTTACTTGGCATATATTTATACGGTTATCGTATTGATTGGCGGTGGTTTGAAATTAGCATGGACGGCGGAGATATTATATTGGTTGGTAATGATTGTGCTGACGCTTTGGTATTTGAGAACGGGGCGTTGGAAGGGGATTAAGGTGTGAAAGTTTAAGGTTAAGTCTAAGTTCAAGTTTAATTTTTATTGTAAATTTGTAGTTAATGTCTTCGCCAAATTTTGAATTATGAATTTTGAATGACAAATAAATTTAAATTTTACTTTGTTTTTTACTGATAATTATCAATTTATAAATTAAATATTTTTTATTATTCAAAATTCAAAATTGGCAAACGCATTATGTAGTGCAAATTATTTTTTTCGTTTATAAAATAAAAAATGAGACTGGATAATATCCATATTCGTAATTATAAAGGTTTTGAGGATTTGACGGTAGAGTTGAATCCACAATTTAACCTTGTTATTGGGGATAATGGGGTGGGAAAGACGAGTTTTTTAGATGCTTGTAGGACAATATTACAGACTTTTACTGATGAATTTTCTGATACTTTAGAGATAAGACGTTTTCACGAAGGATCTATACGGACTACGATAATCAATGGACAGCCTCGGTATCAATTTCCAGTTGTAATTGAAGCCAATGGAATTGTGAATAGAAAACATCTAATTTGGCATGTACATACTGAAAATATTCTTGAAGCAAAACAGGAATATCCAGCTGCGAATTTGGGAAATCTCGTGAAAAAGATGATTAAAGATAGCCGGAATGGAGATGAAGTTGTCTTTCCATTATTAACTCATTATGCGGCTTTAAGAATCTGGTATCAACATCCTGATACTGAATATTTTCAACAATTAGAAGGTATTAGAGGTGGATATGAAAATTGCCTTGATTCTGATATTTACAGTAATAAAGCCTTCATCTCATGGTACAAAACCTACGAAGATGAAATCAAAAAATTCGATAAAGAAGAAGATAAAATCTTCCTAAATGTATTCAATTCTACCGTTTCATCCTTTGTAAAAGAATGGGGAGATATGGCATATAGCTTCAAAACAGACGAACTCATCGGTTTTATGACCGACGAAAATGGCGAAAAGCAATACCTATCTTTCAACCAACTCAGCGATGGCTATCGTAATATCATCGGCATGGTAGCAGATATGGCTTATCGCTGCATTCAGTTGAATCCACATTTGAAAGAGAACGTAGTGAAAGAAACGGAAGGTGTGGTTTTGATTGATGAATTGGACTTGCATCTCCATCCAAATTGGCAAAGACGTATCATAGCCGACCTCAAGCGAGTGTTTCCCAAAATTCAATTTATTGCCACCAGTCATTCGCCATTTATTATTCAATCTCTTGCAAAAGAGGAACTAATAAATCTCGATACTCATAATATAAAACCCGAAGAAGACCCTTACAAACAAAGCATCGAAGATGTGGTAGAGGACATCATGCAAGTAGAAGGGATGCCACGCAGTAATGAATTTAATGAAATGATAAAAGTCGCGGAGGAATATTACGGCTTACTCAAACAAGGCAAAAACGGCGCAAAAGTCGCCAATCTCCGCAAACGCCTCACCGAACTCGAAGCCAGATATAGTGATGATGCAGCGTATGTCGCACTCCTTAAAGCTGAAAGAGCAAGTACCAACTTATGAGACCCGTTACTAAATTAAAGCCCGGCGATTTTGTCCTATTACTGGACAAAACCATGCACAAAATACAGGCAACTTACAAACCATATCAGAGTGCCAAAGACCCACTTTCGGCAAATATCGACAATTATTGTAGCTATTGCGAAAAACCAATCAAAGACGAAGCATCTGCAATAGAACATATACAGGCAAGAAGTCTTCCGCAATATGCTCATCTTGAGTTTGCGTGGTTAAATTTTTTATTGGCATGTTCGAGGTGTAATGGTGCTGATAATAAAGGAAATAAAGATGTGGTATTAAGCAATATTCATTTACCGCATCTCAATAACACGATGCTTTCGGTTGAATATGGTCAGGGCGGTTTCGTTCAAGTTCACTCCAATTTGGTTGTAGGTTCGTTGGAATATCAAAAAGCTAAAGCATTGATAGACTTGGTAGGTTTGGATAAATGTCCCGGCAAATTTGGAGATAATAGATGGCAGCGAAGATTTGAAGTCTGGGAATTGGCAACCAAATATGAAGAAAAATATGCACAACAAGAAACGACGATTGAAATCATAATTGACTTGGCACTGCCGAGAGGTTTTTTCTCTGTATGGTTTACAGTATTTGAAAATTATCCCGAAGTAAGAAAGGCATTAATTCAAAATTTCGCAGGAACAACAGCAGCCTGTTTTGACCCTCAAAATAATTATAATCCAATCCCACGAAATTCGATAAATATTTAGTTTTATTTTTTAATTTAAAACAAATAAAATACATAAAATAATTTAATTTAATTGAGTTTAGATTCAATTTAAACTTTACACTTAAACTTCTACTTCACATGATGGATTCATTCATCCGCGAATTTCCCGACCAACTCAAAGAAGCCATCGAAATTGGCGAAGCTGCCAAAATCAAAAAATATAAAAAAGATATTCACCATGTACTCGTATGCGGATTGGGCGGTTCGGGTATCGGTGGTACTTTTGTGAAGGAATTAGTTGAAAATGAGAGTAATATACCGATTTTAGTCAATAAAGGCTACCACTTACCCGGCTATGTTGGTGAAAATACTTTAGCCATTTTTTCCTCTTATTCGGGCAATACCGAGGAGACACTCATCGCATTTGAAAAGGCATTAAATACGGATGCAAAAATCGTCTGTATATCTTCCGGCGGCAAATTAATCGAAGCAGCACAAGAAAAAAAATTGGATTATATCCAATTGCCCGGCGGCAAACCGAGTCCGCGTGCGTGTATGGGCTATTCGATTGTACAACAATTATATATTTTAAATAAATTAAATATAATTGGCGACGATATAATTAATGCCATACCACGAGTAGCCGATTTACTTGCCGATGAGCAAGGCGACATCATGGTGCAAGCCCTCGAAATGGCAAATAACTTAAATGGTAAAATTCCGATAATATACTCTACGGAAGGAATGGAAGCCCCCGCAATACGCCTACGCCAACAAATCAACGAAAACTCCAAAATGTTGTGTTGGCACCACGTTGTTCCCGAAATGAATCACAATGAACTCGTCGGTTGGCGCAGCAAAAATGAACAACTCGCCGTCCTTTACCTCCGCAACAAAAGCGACGATGAACGCAACCAAACCCGCATTCGTATCAATCAGGACATTATCAAAAAATACGCACCCATTTACGAGATTTTCTCTAAAGGTAATAACAAATTGGAGCGCGTGATGTACCATGTCCACTTTGGCGATTGGCTGTCGTGGTATCTGTCTGAATTACAGGAAGATGTAGATGCCGTAGAGATTGAAGTGATTAACTATTTGAAAGGAGAATTGGCGAAGGTTTGACGGGGTGACGAGTTGTTGAGTTGTTGAGTTGTTGAGTTGTTGAATTGTTGAATTGTTGAATTGTTGAATTGTTGAGTTGTTGAGGTGTTGAAGTTCGACAACTCGACAACTCATCAACTCCACAACTCGATAACTCGTTCACTCAAAATTCTTAAAAATCTGATTCATAATTCGCAGGTAAGTATCGTAATCTTCGTCTGAAAGTCCTTGCCAACCTTGTTCGCGGAGTTGGTGTACTTTGGGTAGGGCAAGTTCGTAATCTGCTTTGCCTTTATCGGTCAAAAAAACCTTATATCGTCTGCGGTCATTATCAAAACGCTCGCGTTTTACCAAGCCTTTTTTCACTAATAAATCAATAATTCGCGAAACAGTGGGCGCATCCTTAAAGCTAGCACTCGCCAAATCGGTCTGTGAGATACCATCCTTCCGGTAGAGCATATCCAATATGACCCACTGCTCGGCAGTAAAATTCAAACCGAGTGATTTGAAGGCTTTCAGATAGTTCAACTTGATGATTTTCAGGGTTTTATCCATATAGGCACCGAAGTTTTTGGTATTGTTTGGCATTAGTTCAATGAGTGAATGAGTGAATTTTGGATGAGCGAATGTCTAATGCGTCAACGCGATAATGATGCAATGCTACAATGATTTTTTTATTGTAGCATTATCGCATTGACGCATTGTAGGATTACAAATTCTTATGCGTGCCGTCGCACATGCCCGGATTGCTTGTTTGTTTGCAGGTACACAAGTAAGCGGTTCCGTCTTTTTCGGCTTTGAATACTTTTGGTACGAAAGACGTGCCTTTGTGAGAGCCATCACATAAGGGTTGATTCGACGATTTGCCGCAAGAACACCAAGCGTAAGTTTCGCCGGCTTTGAGTTCGACAGGTAGCGGGGCTTTTCCTGCAATAATTGCTTTGTCCATAATTAAATGATTGATTGGGTGTTCGAGTAAAATAAGGAATAGTTGCAAGGCGAATGTTTTTATGAAAAATGGCTGTCTGAATATTCAAATATCCACTTTTAATAAGGCTATTCGCCTTGCAACTCAGATATAGTTATTTACCCTATTTTTGTCGAACACTACTAATGATTGAATGATTCATTCAATCATTATAAACGAAAATGAAGTCCGAAACGGAAATTTATATGATTGGTTTTGGAAGCAACACGCCCGTCGGAAAGGCGAATCGCGCCGGTATTTGTATTTTGTATGCTGCGATATACGGCATGTGAGCCTGAATTAAGAACTGTTGCAAAATCAAGCGAAACCGGTGTATGACGCATATTGACCTGCAAACCTGCACCGATACCTGCATTGAAAGAGGTGCCGTGAAATTTGGTGGTATCATCAAAAAGCGGTGTGCTTTCGACTGCCATGCGCGTACTGAAAAATGACGTACCGCCAAGCCGACCTTCAAGGTAGGGATTGAACATTGCATGTTTGAAGGCATTATATCGCGTGAATACTGCATAATTCAAATAGCAATCTTCTTCGTACAATGCGATAAATTCGCCCGGACGACCTTCCTCACTTAATTCGTACATAAATTCGTCGTCGAAAAACATAGCAACTCCCAATTCGCCGCCAAAACTCAAGCGGCTTTCTTTGAAACTTCTCATCACATCGAAGGAAATACCCATAGGCAATCGGTTGATATTTTCCTTAAATTCTTGCTGTGGATTTGCAAGATTAAAATTCATACCAAATGAGGTATTAGATTGTGCCTGAACAAAAGAAATGCTCAATGCACATAATAATACAGCTAATAAATGTGTTTTCATAGATATAATAATTGTCAAGTTATGAGTTAGGAACGAATTAAAATTAAAATGCAAATTAAAATTAAAAAAGTAACTGATAATCAGTTGATTGTAATTTGCAGAATTGTCAAGTTATTTTTCACCCTTCCTTAGCGATTACGGATTGCGAGTTGACTAAAAATACCTAAAAAAAACAGGTAGTTGCTGTGTTATTTGTCAAATACTGAACTTTGAGGTGTTTTAGGCAATCCGTAAGCCACAACTCGAATTAATGATTGGTAAATTCGATTAATGATTCGTTTTGTGCGAATCTTGAACAAGATAGTATTTTTCCCATAAAAAATACAAATAATTCTGTGTTTAGTAAGGACGAAATAATAAAATGAGTAAATGAGTAGATGAATAAATGAGTAAATTTGAAATGAAATAATGTTTTAATGAAAGGAGGCTTAAATTTGTCCCGTATAGCTATCGGGAGAATTTAAACTTAAATTAAGGAATACAGGAGTTTGGGAATACACAAATCAGCCCCCACGAATTGGCATTTTTATTGTGACTTTCATTTGAATTAGGCTTTGGACAGAGGAAATTAAAGGATTTAATAATTTAGGTAAAACCTTTCTCTGTTTGCTAATTGCCATTCTGCCTAAGAGCATGTTTAAAAATTAAATAAAAATATGAGTACTCTACTGAAAATCAGTTTTTTAGTATTATTTGGAATTTTGACTCAAAGTGTTTTTGCACAGCAAGCCGAGTATGGTTTGGCGATGCGTTATTCCGATAAATTACAAGAAACAAAAACGTCAAGCGGTGAATTGTACGATGTAGCCGGGTTGACTGCCGCACATAAAACCCTGCCTTTTGATACAAAGGTCAAAGTGACGAATTTGAACAACAATAAATCCGTTACGGTACGCATCAACGACAGAGGACCTTTTGTAAAAGGGCGCGTGGTTGATTTGTCAGGAAAGGCTGCGGAACGTATCGGCATTGAGGAAGGAAAAGAGGCAAAGGTCAAGGTATCGGTTGTAGGTAAAAAAACACCTGCCGTTGCCACAAGCACCCCCGCAAAAAAAACCACAACAGCCGCCAAGAAAACAACACCTGCCAAAATAGAAAGCAAAACCGCCACGCGCTCACTCGGCATATCGTCGGCAGGGGGCTATGGCATACAAGTGGGAGCCTACAAGAGCGAAGCCAATGCACGTAAGCGTGTGGAGGCATTGGAAGCAGAGTGGTTTTCGGATATTCACATCAAAAAAAGCAAAACAGCTTATAAAGTTATTCTGAAAAATTATTCGACAAAAGAGCAAGCTGAAGCCTATTTAGAGAGTTTGAAGAAAAAAGGTATGGACGGATTTGTGGTGAAAATGAAATAATAGAAGCGGAGTTGGTGAAAAATGAGTAAATGAGTAGATGATAAAATGAGTAAATGTTTTTACGCTTGAATTTATTGATTCATTAAAACATTATTTCATTTCAAATTTACTCATTTATTCATCTACTCATTTATTCATCTACTCATTTATTCATTTACTCATTTATTCATTTATTCATTTACTCATATAGTAGTGGGCTTCCCTAATTTCCAAAATGTTCAAAGTCCAATTTAAGGCTACCCGTTTAAGTTTGCTCAACTTTGATAATCAGTAATTTACAATCCCGTACCGATAGCTATCGGTATCGGGATGTTATTCAATGAATTGTAAAAAACTATGAACTATGAACTG
>CALCMV010000330.1 GCA_937967535.1 uncultured Saprospiraceae bacterium | reverse complement strand
CGGGCAAGGTAATTTCGGGCAATTCGTGTTTCATGCAGAGGTAGAGTTTTTCCATTGTATTGCGCTTCATATGCGGACATTCGTTGCAGGCGCAGGTATTGTTTGGCGGTGCCGAGATGAAGGTCTTGTTTGGTGAAGATTTCTCCATTTGGTGAATAATCCCAACCTCTGTACCTACGATAAACGTACTCGCATCATTCTCTTTTGTATAACGAATCAATGAACTCGTAGAACCTATATAGTCCGCTATTTCAAGCAATTGTGGTTCACATTCCGGATGTGCGATGAATTTGGCGTCAGGATGGCGTTCCATTAATTTCACGATTTTTTCCATTGCAAAAATCTCATGTACCATACACGCGCCATTCCACAAAATCATATCGCGCCCCGTTTTTTTGACCAAGTAGGCACCCAGATTTTTGTCCGGTGCAAAAATAATTGGTTTATCTTTCGGGATGCTTTCGATGATATGAACGGCATTGGTAGAAGTACAAACGATGTCCGTCAAAGTCTTCAATTCTGCCGTACAATTGATGTAGCTGACCACCATGTGGTCAGGATGTCTCGCTTTAAATTTACGGAAAATATCCGGCGGACAAGAATCTGCTAAGGAACATCCCGCCTTCAAATCCGGCAGTAAGACCTTCTTTTCAGGACTCAACATTTTTGCCGTTTCCGCCATAAAATGCACCCCTGCAAATACGATAATCTCCGCGTCCGTTTCCGCAGCTTTTTGCGACAATCCGAGACTATCGCCCGTATAATCGGCAATGTCCTGTATTTCAGATTCCTGATAATAATGCGCGAGAATAATCGCGTTTTTTTCTTTTTTCAGGTTTTCAATGGCTTCTACCAAATCCATCGTAGGATCTACCTCAAGGTCCAAAAAACCATTTGTTTCGAGGTCTGCTTTCGCTATTGCTATGTCTGACATATTAAGTTTAAGATTAAGTTCAAGTCTAAGTTTAAGAATAAATTGAAACTTAGCTGTAATTGTTGAGGCTTATAGTTATAAATTGCAATTTAGTGTAATTTTTACACAATTTCAAGTTAAAATAATTTTTACACTAATAAATATAAGGTATTTGAAAACTACGGATAAAAAACATCCTATTAATATTGAAATGTAAATCATAGTAACCGCAATCAAAAATCAAAAATCACTCAATCAAAAATCACTCAATCCCCATTTCCGTTTCCGCGAAAATATATTCATCAATAAACTCGCGTACACAGCCATGCCCCCCTTTTTTCGTAAGAATAACGTGGGCAATATCGCGTACTTCGCGCACTGCATCCGAGGGACAAGCAGCAATTCCTACGTGCTGCATGACTTTGACATCATTAACATCATCACCGATATAAGCGACATTTTCAAGCGCAATATCTAATTTATTGCACCATTTTTCTAATGTTGTCAATTTGTCTTTTTCATCTGCAAATACAAATTTGATACCGAGCATTTTAGCGCGTTTTTCGAGCAAGGGCTGGTTCAAGCCCGAACTCAATAAACCCACCGGAATCCCCTCTTTAATAGTATTGATGATACCGCGTCCGTCTTTGGCATCAAAGCGTTTGATTTCTTCACCATCGGACGTAAAAATCATACCGCCATCGGTGAGTGTACCATCTACATCCAAGACCAGAAATTTAATAATTTTACTTTGGGTGAGATTGGCGCGTGCCTCCAAGTCCTTTTTTAGTAAATCGTCAATACTAACATTGAATAGCGTAGACAAAATTAACAACTGCTCTACATTCGGGGTTACATCCCCGGATGCCAAATATGG
Organism: uncultured Saprospiraceae bacterium; assembly: GCA_937967535.1. Lineage (GTDB taxonomy): Bacteria > Bacteroidota > Bacteroidia > Chitinophagales > Saprospiraceae > JAHDEO01. Next base: position 5,984 of record CALCMV010000330.1, on the reverse strand, counting down.
AAAAGCTGCACCTAATGTCGTTGCAATTTGCTGAGTGCCTGCTTTCTGACGATTTTTGAGATAGGTAATGTTTTTGGCGAAAAATAACATAAGATGATGATGTATGTCGGGACGTTTCCAAAAACTCACTGTGGTTTTAAAATTCCAAGTACCAAATTCCAGAGGATAAATTTGTTGGAATTTGACCTAGCTACGTAGGATTTATTACACAAAAATCCTGCCTATTGCTTTTGCAATTGGTTGGATGCTTTGGTGTAATAAACGGAACTCTTCGTGATTTAGTTGTTGTGCAGCGTCAGATTTTGCAATTTTTGGATTCGGATGCACTTCGATAAGCAAGCCGTCAATGCCCATCGCCACACATGCGCGGGTGAGGTCGGGCACGCCATAGGCATAACCCATCGCATGGCTGGGGTCGAGAATGACAGGCAGGTTCGTCTTCTCTTTCATAAATGCCACACCGCACAAATCCAAGGTAAAACGGGTCTGATTTTCGAAGGTACGGATACCGCGTTCACAGAGCATCACTTGCTCATTTCCACCTGATAAAATAAACTCTGCCGCTTGTACAAATTCCTGCAAAGTAGTCCCAAAACCGCGTTTCAATAAGACGGGTTTTCGCGCCTTACCGCAAGCCCTCAAAATCCCATGGTCGTACATCGCCTTTGCACCCACTTGGACAACATCAGCGTAGTCAAGCACCGCGTCTACATGCGTGGCATCGCGTACTTCGGTGACGATGGCAAGACCATATTTTTCGCGCATCTTTGCCAGCAATTTTAAGCCTTCCAAACCCATGCCCTGAAAGCTATACGGCGAGGTACGCGGCTTAAAACATCCGCCTCGCAATGCCTTGATTCCCAGCGATTTCATCAACTGTGCAGAGCTTTCAATTTGCTCCTCTGACTCTACCGAACATGGTCCGGCAATCATTATCATATTATTGGTATTTCCAGCAATTTCGACACCACCAATATGTACGCTGCGTTTGTGTGGAAGGTAGGCTGCACTCGCCAATTGGAGGTCATTTTCAAAGGTGAATGTCTCGGCAACTATACCGTCTAATTCTCCGTTGATTTCTTTAATTTTGGAAGAAGTAACGAGGGTTTGTGTACCATTTTCAGTGAGGTGAATTGCCTTGATTTTTTGGGCAATTTGGGCGGCTGATTCGGGGGTGATATTTTCTTTTAATTTTATTATCATGTGATTCAAATTTCGATTTGATAAACCGTAGCGTAATGCCTCCGGCTTGCGTTTCCGTAGCATAATGCGTCTCGCTTGTGCAGGTAGTACGCGGCGCAAGCCGGAGGCATTACGCTACGGTTCATTCTCCTTTAATGAGATTAAAAAACGTCACTGCCCCTTTAACCCGATTTTCTGCATCTACCACAGGTGCGTAATTAATGGGAAAACGTTGTGCTTTGATATGTTTTAACATCTCATTGACACTGTAATTTTCTTGTATGGAAAATGGGCTCGTATTCATCATTTCATTAATGGGAATATCGTTGAGATTGCCAATATTTCGGATGAGGGCGCGACGTATATCTGCATTGGTGATGATACCAACTAATTGATGGTCATTGTTTTGAATCATTACAAAACCTGCATTATAGGTTTCAATCGCGTTTAAAATTTTCAAAAAATCCAAATCATTTTCTTGCAAAATAGGAGCTTCGCCATTGCTCAGCATAAAATCACGGACGCGGTATTCGGAATCGAAATTATCACCCTTCAAACCGAGCATTGCCGCCCCCAAATAATCTGCTTTAAACAAGTACGAACCCGAGACCACAGCCGATACCCCCATATTGCGAAGGATAAAGGAAATTTCTGCATTTACGCCGCCATCTACATGTATTTTTTTTTCGGGAAAATGCTTTGCAAACGCACGTATTTTTTTAAAATTTGATTTGTTGAAACGTCCGCCGCTTTGCCCCGGCGTAGTTGCCATCATTAAGATGAAATCAAAGCGATTTTTATACCTTTCAAAAACGGAAATGTCGGTATCAGAGGTAATTGCGAGTCCTAATTTCGCGTGAATATTAGTGGGAACTTCAAGTGGTTTTGTCAGATTTTCGTATTGAAAAGTGACGTATTCGACAGGTGTTTTTTCCAATAAAGAAAAATACACTTCGGGTTGCTTGGAAATAATGTGGAGGTCAATTGGTTTGCTGCTTATTTTTCGGATTTTCTGAATATCATCAAATACACTTAGCTCATCATTGCAATCAATATGATATAGGTCAATACCGTGTTCGTCCAACTCGCGTATGATGGCAGGTAGCGGCGTATTCGGTCGGGCGTATATGGAAGCAGAAATTTTCATTGATGTGTTGTCCTCCTAATGATTGCTTTAGCTGCCAATGCAGTAAAAATATATTTGTAAGTGATTGTTTTTTAGTTTATTGCAATAAAAACAAAAACACTTGATAGCTAAAGCAATCATTAGGGGAATAAACTCATGTTTCAAAATTACACTTTTTGCAACATATTTGTGCAGATGTCAGGCAATTTTTAACAAATCTATCAATTCTAAGAATAATCCGCTTTTCGACTTGACAAGTTGATAACAAACCCCTAACTTTAGCGATGATTTTAATTTGATATGAATCTTTTTATTGCTGTATTGTTTTTCTGTTAAATTGCCACGTTGTATCCTTTCCTTTTTTTAATTATTATTCAAACAATTTAGCAATAAAACCATGCAAATAATTTACATGCGCTGACTTTTTGACTTATTTTAAAGATGAAACTGCTGTTTTGTCCGAAAAAAAACCACTTTTCCGCTGATTAATGCGGTGGCATAGTACTTGAATACGAATGGCACAGCTAATTTTCATAGTTGCATGGTCATTGTTATATGATTCCATTGTTTTTTGGTTATATTCATTTAAAAAAAATATAAAACTACACAACAATTGAACCATAGAAATAATCAAACCATGAGACCAACGAGGAATCTACACATGAGTATGTTTGAAGATATATTATTTCCCCAGAATTTCGATGAGGGAGTTGAGTTTATGCCTTTATTCTCCATTGGAGAGGATGAAGATGAAGAGATTGAACTGAATGGTAATTTTGATGATTTACCCTTGCTTGCACTCAAAAATACGGTGCTGTTTCCCGGTATCGTAATACCAATTACGGTGGGGCGCGACAAATCTATCAAAGCCATCAACGAAGCCTACGAGGATGACCGCCTGATAGGGGTCATTTCTCAACGCAGTTCTAAAATCGAAGACCCGAAAATGGTCGATTTGTTCCAAGTAGGGACGCTGGCGCGTATCATGAAATTGCTCAAAATGCCCGATGGTACAATTACGGCTATCTTGCAAGGACAAGGGCGTTTTGGACTAAAAAATATCACTCAAACAGACCCGTTTTTGATTGGTCAGGTGGAAACGCTGGAAGACATTGCGCCCAAAGATGAACGCGAGTTCAAAGCAATTACCGCTTCCATACGCGATTTGGCAAAACAAATCATCGAACTCTCGCCCAATATTCCTTCCGAAGCGGCGGTGATTCTACGAAATATAGATAATAATACTTTCCTGCTCAATTTTATTGCTTCCAATCTTGGGGTAAAAATTGAGGTGAAGCAAGCTATTCTTGAAATCAATGATTTGGCGAAAAAAGCCGAAATGATTTTGGAACAAATGGATGGCGAACTCCAATTGCTCGAACTCCGCGACCAAATCGAAAATAAAGTACGAGGCGACCTCGAAAAACAACAACGCGATTATTTCCTAAATCAACAACTCAAAACGATTCAGGAAGAACTTGGCGAAGGCGGTAATGAGCAGGATTTGAAGGAATTGGAGCTACGCGCCAAAAAGATGAAGTGGTCGAAAGAAGTTGCTGAGGTTTTCAATAAGGAAATGAAAAAACTTCGCCGAATCAATCCGGCAATGGCAGAGTATTCGGTGACACTCAATTACTTGGAATTTCTACTCGACCTTCCCTGGAATCAATTTACGAAAGATAATTTTGACCTGAAAAAAGCCCAAAAAGTATTGGATAAAGACCATTTCGGATTGGACAAAGTCAAAGAGCGTATCATTGAACATTTGGCAGTATTGAAGCTGAAAAATGATATGAAATCGCCGATTATTTGTCTGGTTGGTCCTCCCGGAGTTGGTAAAACTTCGCTTGGAAAATCGGTGGCTACGGCACTCAAACGAAAATATATTCGCATGTCGCTCGGTGGTTTGCACGATGAATCGGAGATTCGCGGACATCGCAAAACCTATATCGGCGCGATGCCCGGACGCATCATGCAATCGCTCAAAAAATCGAAGAGTTCTAATCCCGTTTTTATTTTAGATGAAATAGATAAAGTAGGCAAAGATTTTCGGGGCGACCCATCATCTGCTCTCCTCGAAGTGCTTGACCCTGAGCAGAATGGAACATTTTACGACAATTATCTCGAATTGGAATACGACCTCTCCAAAGTACTTTTTATTGCTACGGCAAATTCGCTTTCAACCATTCAACCCGCCTTGCTTGACCGTATGGAAATCATTCATGTGAGTGGTTATTCCTTAGAAGAAAAAGTAGAAATTGCGAAGCAACACCTCATCCCAAAACAGCGTGAAGAGCATGGTCTGAAGGCTAAAGATATTCGTCTCAAACCGACTTTGATTGCACAAGTCATCAAGCAATATACACGCGAGTCGGGGGTGCGTGAGTTGAACCGCCGCATGGCAGGCATCATGCGTGGTACTGCCAAAAAAGTGGCAATGGAAGAAGAGTACAACGTCACGCTCAAATCTGATGACTTGTACGACTTACTCGGACCTGTCAAGTATAATAATGAACGCTACACCGAGCCACATATTCCCGGTGTAACGGTAGGTTTAGCATGGACATCGGTAGGGGGAGACATTCTTTTCGTAGAGGCAAGTTTGAGTTCGGGCAAGGGTAAATTGACGCTCACCGGAAATCTTGGTGATGTGATGAAAGAGTCTGCCACGACTGCACTCAGTTATCTTAAAGCCAATAGCGAATCGCTTGGTTTGGATGTCAAAATTTTTGAAGAAAAAGACATCCACGTACACGTACCCGAAGGCGCGATTCCTAAGGACGGACCATCGGCAGGTATCACGATGTTGACTGCGCTCACTTCTGCATTTACAGGGCGTTCTGTGAAGCCTTTCCTCGCGATGACAGGAGAAATCACACTACGCGGAAAAGTACTGCCTGTAGGTGGCATCAAGGAAAAAATCTTGGCTGCCAATCGTGCAGGTATCAAAGAAATTGTCTTGTGCAAAGAGAATGAAAAGGACGTGAAAGAGATTAAAGCCGATTATATAGAAGGAGTGAAATTTCACTATGTGAAGACGATGAGTGAGGTCTTGGAGGCGGCTTTGGAGTTTTGAGTGTTTTTGGGATAATGAGTAAATGAATAAATTGAAATGTGATAATGTTTTAATGAATCAATAAACTCAAGCGTAAAAACATTTACTCATTTTATCATTTATTCATCTACTCATTATGGTAGTGGCTTTGCCACCTTAGGAACGTAACAAAAATAACCTATCCAAGATGGTAAAGTTATTTATGCCGCGTTTCTTATACTCATAGAAAAGCCTTCATGCTAATACATGAAGGCTTTTTTATTTGGTATTTTTTAGGTTTTATAAAGTTGTCTCCACATAAAAAAAAGGGCACTTTTGCCCTCTTTTTCTTATTCAATGGAGTTATAATCATCTGTCGGAGTCGCTATCCACACGAAATATTTACTGTAAAAAAACAAAGACACTTAACAGTAATCGACGGATGATTTGCTTATTGTTTGACCGTTTATAGTCCGCAGTCCATAGGCACTTGCATGAAACACCGGGGCTAATCAGGGTTAATTTTTCTCGCGCTTGCCTAATGGACTTTAAGACTATCTCGACTATTCCTTTATCATTTTTGATTTTTGATTGAGTGATTTTTGATTGAATTGCTTTTGACAATCAAAAATCACAAAATCA